>DASWQK010000228.1:0-6928 GCA_036403735.1 Pyrinomonadaceae bacterium | reverse complement strand
CCGAGCACTGCCGACCAAATGCTGAACAGCAAAGGGAATCCGATCGCCAAAGCGATCAGCCAGGCGGTGCCGAACCCCGTCAACACTCCGAACGCGCCGCCGATCGCGGTGACCATCACTGCTTCGATAAGAAACTGCGTCAGGATGTCTTTGCGGCGCGCGCCCACCGCTTTGCGGATGCCGATCTCTTTCGTTCGCTCGGTGACGGAAACCAGCATGATGTTCATGACGACGATGCCGCCGACCACCAGCGAAATCGCCGCGACGCCAATCGTTACCAGATAAATGTTAGACGTGGCGCCGGAATAGAGTTTCAGAAAGACGTCTTCCGTTTCCAGGGCAAAGCCATCGTCCTCATCATTGAAAGTGCGCCCGCGCCGATTGCGCATGATCGCGCGCACTTGATCTTCCGCCGTTTCCAGCTGGTCGGCGGACGGCGTTTGGATGAAAACCACCAGCGATCCTTCGGTATTGAAAGCACCGCGCGCGATGTTCAGACCAAAATCCTTTTTATAAGTAGCGAACGGAATGACGATGCGGTCGTCGCGCGAGATCCCAAAGATTTTCCCCAGTGGTTGCAGGACGCCAACAATCCGGTACCGATGGCCTCCGGCCCACAGGTCCTGTCCGATGGCCTGCTCGGGCGATTCGTTTGGATAGAAATTCGTGATTATGTCCGAGCCCACCACACAGACCGGCTGACCTGAGTTCCCCTCGGCCTCACTCCAGAAACGTCCTGCATCGATCGTCACTCCATCGACTTCGAACATTGAAGGGGGCGCGATTGCCCGCACCGCGACGGCGTCGGCTTTCTGATTTCCGTGCTTGACCGGCACCACATCGTTCGCCGCAATGCCCGCGCGCCAGCAGGCGCTGCAGAGACGAAAAATCGCCAGCGCGTCCTCTTCGGTGATGTCCTTGCGCTTATTGTATTTTATGAAGTCTTCGCGCGATGTGATCACACGTGGCCGCTTCGAAATCGTAAACACGGTCGAGCCCTGCGAAGAGAAAGTCTGCGCGACTGTCTGATCCAGACCCTTGATGATGGTGACGACGGCGATGACGGCGGTAACCCCAACGATGATGCCGACCAGCGTCAGCGCGGTGCGAAGTTTGTTTTGACGGAGACTGGCAATGGCGACGAAGAATGCATCCCAAATCGCCGCGAGGCGCCCGATGCGAAATGAGCGGGCCTTGCGCGACGGCGAAAGCTCTTGATCAAAGGCCAAGCCCGTGGGTAAGTTGGTTGGGGCGCTGCCGGGGAACATCGCAGCTCCTACTTAATTTGCTCGTCTTTTTCGATCAGTCCGTCGCGGATCGAGATGACGCGATGCGCGCGGGCCGCAATGTCGTGCTCGTGCGTCACCAGAATGATGGTGTTGCCCTCTTCGTGGAGTTTTTCGAAAAGGTTCATGATGTCGTAGCTCGTCGCGGTGTCGAGCGCGCCGGTTGGTTCGTCGGCGAGCAGAATCGACGGATGATTCACCAGCGCTCGCGCAATTGCGACACGTTGGCGCTGGCCGCCGGAGAGCTCGTTGGGCCGGTGCATCATTCGATCGACCAGATCGACTTCGGTCAACGCCTGCTTGGCCATCTCATGCCGCCTCGCACCGGGAATGCCGCCATAAATCAGCGGCAGCTCGACGTTGTGAAGAGCCGTTGCGCGCGCCAGCAGATTGAACGTCTGAAACACGAATCCAACTTCCTGATTGCGGATGCGTGCAAGTTCGTCATCATCCATCTCAGAGACGTTTTTGCCGTTGAGCCAATAATCTCCCTGTGAAGCCGTGTCGAGACAACCGATCAAATTCATCAGCGTCGATTTGCCTGAGCCGGATGGACCCGTGATGGCGAGATACTCACCCCGATGAACTTCGAACGAGACTCCGTGCAGGGCATGGACCTTCTCAGAGCCCATGTCATACGTTTTCCAGATGTTCTGCATGGCAATGAGGATTTCCGCCTTGCCATCTGCTGAGGCCAGATCAGGCTTCCCGAAAATTGCCGTACGTGGCGAAGTAGCAACAGTAGCTTCAGCCATTAGCTGCCTCCACCTGAATTGGCATTAGCGTCGGGTTTACGCGTCTGTTTCTTCACTTTATCGCCCACTTTGAGGGATTTCAGGACGCGACTTGGACCAGTGATGACTTCCGTGCCAGCCGGTAAACCACTGATGATTTCAATATCAGATTCGCCGGTGATGCCGGTCGTAACTTCGAGGAACTTGACCTTGTTGTCTTTGTCCAAAATGTAGACGCCTTTTTGATCTTTTGGCTTTTCGCCGACGGGCGCAGGCGCGCTGCTCGCGAGCGAAGGTCCCGGCGAAGGCGCGGGCGGCGCCTTTTCTACGATGGCCTGGAGGGGCACCGCAATCACGTTGGTCTTGGTCCTGGTGGTAATGGTTGCGGTCGAACTCATGCCGGGCCGCAACTTGTTTCTTATGTCATCTGGCAAGTCTTTAAGCTCCAGCGTAACTTTGAATTCCTTGGCCTCCTGCACGTTAACGCGGTTGTTCAGGCCACCGGTAGTATCAGACTTGGCCACCGCCAGAGGGTTTTTCTGAGTAACCACGGCGACGATTTCTTTATCGCCCAGAGCATCGACCTTTACCTTTGCTTGTTGACCGACGTCGACGACCGAAATTTCCGTTTCATCGACATTGACTTCAACGTTGATGGTCGACATATCGGCGATTGTCATCAACGGCGTGGTCGAAATTTGCGATACGGCAAACTCACCGACGCGGGTCGGAATGTCAGCCACGACGCCGTTCAACGGCGAATACTGCGTCGCCTTTTCGCGCTGGCTCGATTGGCCGCGCAAACGGGCCTGCTCTGCACTGGCGCGCATTTCGCTAGTCTTGATACTGGTTTGCGCTTCCTTGACTGCGGACTTTTGTTGATTGGCGCGCTCAGTCGCCTCTTTGACGGCGAGCTTTTGCGATTCCAGATTAGATTTCGCCGTTTCCAGCGCAATCCTTGCCTGCTCGTAGCGATCATGCGCCGCGTCATAGTCGAACCGGGACGCGACCCCCTTTTCGATCAGTTCGGTTGAGCGTTTCAGTTCGCGCTGAGCGGCATTCAAATCGACGTTTGCCCGATCGACGGCGGTCTGCTGCGCAATCACCTGCTGACGAGCGGAAGCGATTGAGGCTTCCGTGACGGCCAGGCCCTGCTGCGCCGAAGCGACAGCGTTGCGAGCGTTCGACACGTCGTTAAGGGACGCTTGAGTTGACGCCCACTGCGCTTCCTGGCTTGATTGAAGTTGGGTGGGATCGACGCGCACCAGAGCCTGGTTCTGCTTAACGATGTCGCCTGGATTGACGTAGATCTCGAGTATTCGACCCGGCACTTCGCTGGTCAGCTTGATATATCGAACCGGCCGCACTTCGCCGGAAGCTGTGACCGTTGATTTCAATTCCGGCCGCACGTCGACTTTTACTGTCGTTACTTCGGGTTCGTCTTTGCGTGTCGCAACGACGCTAATGACAACAACCAGCACCAGGACGACGAGGGCTGACACACCAATAATTATTTTCTTTTTTCTACTGAGGGCCATTTCGGTTTCAATTCCTTATTTGAATTCGCCGGGGTTGAATGCTTAAAGACTTAGATGCCAGCCACTTCGAATAGTTCACGGCTTGAGTTGGTTTTACGAAGAATTTTAGCGCCTGGTTTCAAAGAAATCTCGCGCGTGATGCCCTGATTATAGACGATCAGCGGATTACTTGCCGAACCTGACTGTTAGGGGAGCTCAATGGATCACGAAACTGCCAATTGAATTGCGACAACCTCAAAGCCATTGGCGCGACTTGTGGTTTCGCGTTAAGATATTTTGTTTGGAAAGTCAGCACCCCCGGCGACGCATCCGATGATCGTCTGCGACAGATGTAGTATCCGTAATATTGAGGGATCGCGATTCTGCGACGGGTGCGGAGCGGCGCTCTGGATGGCGGGAAGATCGAGCTCAAGCTTGGAAAACGGCAACGGGAACGGTTCGAACGGCAATTCGCTGCAGCCGGCGGCCAGCGTGGCGCCCAGCGGCGCGACGGTTTCGGCTGAGCACGTCTCGCTGGCGGGCTTTCAACCCGGCAGTGTGCATGCGACGCTTCAGATTGAGCGCGGGGTGTCGGCCGGTAAGAAGTTCACCTTGAACAACCAGGAATCTCAGATCGGACGCTGGGATGCAGACGGTGGTGTTTTCCCTGACGTTGACCTGGATTCCGACGATCCCGAAGCCAAAGTATCGCGGCGCCACGCGCGCATCTCAATCCGCGATGGTAATTATCTAATCGAGGATTTGGGATCGACGAATGGAACGTTTGTGAATCGCGGACGGCGGCTGGCGCCGGGCGATCGCTGTCCGCTCAAGGACGGCGACGAGATCATCGTCGGCAAGACATTCTTGCGTTTTCGCGTAGCGAAATAAGACCAGGACAACCGGAGTCAGTATCCTCGACACAGCTGGATTAACTCCTCCAGCAGTACAAATGGCCGTTTGCATTCAGTGTAGCGCCGCGATTAATGCGGACGAAAACTTCTGCGGCGTTTGCGGCTCGCGGCAAGACCGCGTCGGGTCTTCATCGTCTCCGGATGTGACGGAGAACGTTCAGCATGATACCTATCCTGCCGGCATGAAAGATGTTCCTAATCAAGAGCGACCTACCTCGATGTCGTCCCAGCGCGGCACGGGAGAGCTGAATGAAGACAGCGAAATAGCCTCTCGCACTTCACGAACCGGCGAAGCCCCGGCGCGCCGCAGCAAGCCCAAAGCCCTGGAAGCGGGCACAGTCCTGACTCATCGTTATGAGATTGTGCGACGCATCGGCGGGGGTGGCATGGGCGCCGTCTACCTCGCAAAGGACCGCAACCTTGGCGACGCGCCGCGCGCCGTCAAGGAGATGATCGAATCGCACCTCGATGACACGCAACACGAAAAAGCGATCGCCGACTTCAAGCGCGAGTCACTGCTGCTTACGGAACTAGAGCATCCTTCGATCCCAACCGTTTACGATTATTTCTACGACGAAGAGTCCGAACGGTTTTATCTCGTAATGAAATTCATTCCCGGCAGCGATCTTGCTTCCCGGCTTCGCGCTTCGCCCGGCGGCCGGATCGATGAATTAACGGTCACGGAATGGGGCATGCAGGTCGCGGACGTACTGCACTACCTGCACACGCGGCCGCAACCAATCATCTATCGCGATTTGAAGCCGGCAAACCTCATGTTCGACAGCAATCTCAGTCGCATCATGCTGATCGATTTTGGCATCGCGCGATGGGTGAATAAGAAAGAGAAGGGCGTCACGGCGGTGGGCACAATGGGCTACGCACCGCCGGAATTGTTTAGCGGGCAAGCCGACGCGCGCGTCGATATCTACAGCCTGGGCGCGACCATGTTTCATCTATTGACGGGCTCGGATCCACAGGACAATCCGCTGCTCATTTTTGATTTCACCAAAAACCCGCGGCCGCGTCAGATCAATCCGCAACTGTCGTCTGAGATCGAACAACTGCTAATCCGCTCTGTCGAATATAAGCCGGAACATCGTTTTCAAACCGGTGCAGAGATGCGCGAGGCGATGGCGACGCACCTGGAAAAATTGCGTTCCGGACAGGTTAGTTACGGCCTGCCGGCACAAGATTTAGGCGGCGAAACCCTGCGCGTGGCAATCGTGTTCTGCGGATTCTGTGGCGGGCGAATAGCCGCGGACGACATTTTTTGCGCGCATTGCGGATCGCGCCAACCACTCGGCGGCACTGATTCGAGCCCGCGACTGGTTGCCCGTCCCACCGCCAAGCTGATCGTCGCCGGCACGACGGAACTCGACGCCTCGTTCAATTTACAGAAGGACAGCAACCTGGTCGGACGCACTGATCCGCTCTCAAACATTTTCCCTGAAGTCGACCTATCGCGTTTTGATCCACAAACGAAGGTTTCTCGCCGGCACGCGCGCATCTGGCGCGAAGGCGAAGCGTACCTGGTCGAGGATCTGGGTTCAGTAAATGGAACGGTGATCAATGATATTATCCGTCTCGAGCCGAGACAGCCGCGCCCGCTTGACAGCGGAGATCGCATAAAGCTTGGGGAAACAACGCTGCATTTCCTGGTGGGATAGCAAGATCAGATTTGATTCAGGTTCGATTCATTATCTGTCTGACTTTTTGATCATTCACATCATCTTAACAAACCCCCTATGACCGCAGATATCGAAACCGCAAAAACCACGCCCATCGCTGCTGCCAGTCGTCGACATGAGTCGCATGTGCGCGTGCGCTATCGAGCGCCGTTTGCATTACGTTGCGGCGCCCTCTTGATCGACTATATTGTGCTGGCGCTGGTGCTGACCTTCAGCATCATGATTGCGCGCTTGATGGGCGGCGGCGCTCGCCTGGCGGGCGGAACGGCGGAAAAGATTGGCATCGTTCTAACGTTGATTGTCGCTGTCGCCGATCTGGGTGTGTTGGCCGGCATCACCGGGCGTTCGATCGGAAAATGGACCACCGGCTTGCGCATAGAGCGGATCCACGGGGGGGCGCCCGGCATCGTTCGCGCGCTGGTGCGACATTTTGTTGGGTATCCTCTGTCTTTACTGACATTCGGACTTGGGTTCCTGATTGCGACCGTTACTCCGACCGGCCGCGCTTTGCATGATTTCATTTCCGGAACGGTCGTCGTCCGCAGGAGCGTCGCTCCGATCATTCCGTCGGCCCGAAGGATCAGAAGATGACTGTTCAGAGTTGATAGTAAACGCCCTCTCTCTTTGGGAGAGGGCTGGGGTGAGGGTTTGCTGAAGCCGTATTTTCGCCTCACCCTAACCCTCTTCCAAAGAGAGAGGGAACCTAAACACGAAATGGCTGAGCTAATCGTCAAGTATCCCGATCGTGCCGCCGAGCATTTTCAGATCAGTCGCTTGCGCATGACGATC
>DASWQK010000227.1:0-9302 GCA_036403735.1 Pyrinomonadaceae bacterium | reverse complement strand
ATGATTCGCGCCCGGTTCCGTCACAGACGATGTACGATGGCCACAACTATTATCCAACCAACAAATGGGTTCTTTTCGGGCATCACTTCGCGGCGATCTCCGGCGCCGGACCTTTGATTGGACCAGTGCTGGCCGCCCAGTTTGGATTTCTGCCGGGTCTGCTGTGGCTGGTGATTGGCGTATGCCTGGGCGGCGCGGTGCACGATTTCATGATCCTCGTCGCCAGTATCAGACGAAAAGGAAAATCACTGGCTGAAATTGCCCGCACAGAAATCAGCGGAGTGTCCGGCTTTGTCGCGGCCATCGCGATCCTCTTCATCGTGGTGATCGCGTTGGCGGGTCTTGGTCTCGTGGTTGTCAACGCACTTTCCGAATCACCATGGGGAACATTTACCGTCGGTTTCACGATTCCGCTCGCGCTGTTTATGGGTCTTTACATGTATCGCTTCCGCAAAGGAAGAATTGTCGAGGCGACGGTGATCGGCATCGTTGGCTTGTTGCTGGCAGTTTATCTCGGTGGCCGCGTGGCTGATTCATCATGGGCCACAGCATTCACGTTTTCTCCGCATAAAGTAACGCTCTTGATGGCCGGCTATGGTTTCATCGCGTCGGTTCTGCCGGTGTGGATGCTTCTGTGTCCGCGCGATTACCTCTCGTCTTATTTAAAGATCGGAACTGTTGCGATCCTGATCATCGGCGTGATTCTGGTTCATCCGAATTTGCAGATGCCGGCGATCACTCCGTTTATTTCCGGCGGTGGCCCGGTCGTGCCCGGCAAGGTTTATCCGTTCGTCTTCATCACGATCGCCTGCGGCGCAATCAGCGGCTTTCATGCGCTGATTTCTTCGGGCACCACGCCCAAGATGATCGCGAAAGAAACTGACGCTCGCATGATCGGTTACGGCAGCATGTTGATGGAAGGCATCGTCGGCGTGGTCGCCTTGATCGCTGCCACTTCGCTTTTTCCCGGAGATTACTTTGCCATCAATACCGCGCAGAGGAATGAAGTTGAACGCGCGAAGTATGTGCGCATGGTCGATGCTGAAGCCGCGCAGGGATTCGATCTGCAAACGAAAGAACTAGATCATTTGGAAGCTGAATCAGGCGAGAAGGTTCGCGGCCGCACCGGCGGCGCGGTAACGCTGGCGCTCGGCATCGCAAAAATTTTCGACGGCATTCCCGGTCTGCGCGGCCTGATGAAGTACTGGTATCACTTTGCGATCATGTTCGAAGCGCTGTTCATCCTCACCACCATCGATACGGGCACACGTGTCGCTCGATTTTTACTGGGAGAATTCGGCGGGCGCTTCTATCGAAAGCTGGAACAACCGAATTGGCTGCCGGGTTCGATCGTCACCAGCGCTGTAGTCGTCACCGCCTGGGCCGCATTCATCTGGAGCGGATCGATTTCCACGATCTGGCCGATGTTCGGTATCGCCAATCAATTGCTGGCGGCGGTGGCTTTATGCGTCGCGACGACTGTGATCATCAACCTCGGCAAAGCGCGTTATTGTTGGGTGACTCTCGTGCCCCTTTCATTCGTGGCAACTACGACGCTGGTCGCCGGCTATCAATCAATCCGCGACATCTTCTGGCCGCAAACCTTAAATCCCGCGACCACGACGCAAGGCTACATCAACACTTCGCTGACGGTGCTGATCATGACTGCCGCCGTGATTGTCTTGATCGATTCGATTCGAAAATGGATTGGTGGGAGAAAGCGAACTGACTTGACGGCCGAAGCGGCGCTCGCGGAGGCTTAGTTTCGTGAACGTTCGTCGTAATAAATGCTTGGAGCAATCAGCCGAACCTTCGTGTCTTTTCGTGATTCCTGGTTCGTGTGATTTCGTGGATTAGTTCGTGGATTCATCTGTAAAATCGAACCACGAAATCACACCAACACAAAAACCAATCAACACGAAGGCCACCAGACGGACTAATCAGTTCACAACTTAACCAGCAGATTAAAAGCGCTCCATTCCGTCTCTACGCTTTCATAAACGCGTCTCGCGTGAATCATGTAAAAGAGCAGTCGTTTAGTCGTGAACAGTTCAGTCACATAGATATACATTATGCTTTTCAGCATGAAGGCCAGTTGCATGATCCAGATATCGAAGTGCTGCGGCAGCGCCTGACTGTTGGGAAAGGTCCGAGTGATCAACGAATAGAAAGGCTTCGCTGTGATGGAATCCTATGTTTCTTGCGCGAGCGCAACGAACGTTGGACAGTTCGCTTCTAAATCGGCCATAATAGCGGGCTTTTCAAACGGGCTTTATCCCCTTCTTAAAGGCAACTGAAAGGATTCTCTTAATAGTGAATTTAACGTCGAACTTTGCGACGGCGCTGGGTCGCCGCCTGCTCACCTTCCTATTCATCATGTTTTGCGGCGCGCTCGCCTCGCCCGCTGTTTTCGCGTCTCCGCGCGAAGGCGGTGAAGCAGCGCTCAAGCTGCCGGACTTATCAACAGTTACTTTTCTCGGGATCGATGGCCACAAGTTATTGCTGGTCGGTCTGCTTTTCTGTTTTCTCGGCTTGATGTTTGGTTTAGCCATCTACATCCAGTTGAAAAACCTGCCGGTGCATCGCTCGATGAAAGAAATCTCAGAACTGATTTATGAAACCTGCAAGACTTATCTGGTCACGCAGGGAAAATTCATCATGCTTCTCTGGATCTTCATCGCGATCATCGTCGTCGCTTACTTTGGCGTTCTGCGGCCGGTGCCGGGACATCCAGTGGCGCTAACGGTGCCTATGATCCTGTTCTTCAGTTTGGTCGGTATCGCGGGAAGTTACGGCGTCGCCTGGTTCGGCATTCGCGTGAACACCTTTGCCAATTCGCGCACCGCGTTTGCAAGTTTGGGAGGCAAGCCTTTTCCGATTTATGCGATTCCCCTGAAAGCCGGAATGAGCATCGGCATGCTCCTGATCAGCGTTGAGCTGCTGATCATGCTTTTCATTTTGTTGTTTGTTCCCGGCGAGTACGCGGGTCCGTGTTTCATCGGGTTCGCGATCGGCGAATCGCTCGGCGCCGCGGCGCTGCGTATCGCCGGCGGCATCTTCACCAAGATTGCCGACATCGGTTCCGACCTGATGAAGATCGTTTTCAAGATTAAAGAAGACGACGCGCGCAACCCCGGCGTGATCGCGGATTGCACCGGAGACAACGCCGGCGATTCAGTTGGACCAAGCGCTGACGGTTTTGAAACCTACGGCGTGACCGGCGTGGCGCTAATCACTTTCATCCTGCTGGCAGTGCCTAGTCCCACGACTCAGGTCCAGTTGCTGGTTTGGATCTTCGTGATGCGCATCATGATGCTGATTTCGAGCGCGATCTCATATTTTGCCAACGCCGCGATCGCCAAAGCGCGTTACGCAAATGCCGGCGATATGAATTTTGAAGCGCCGCTGACGTCGCTCGTCTGGATTACGTCCATTGTGTCGATCGTCGCGACCTACGTCGTGTCTTATCTGATTGTTCCAGTGTTGGGTAACGACGGCACTCTATGGTGGAAGCTGGCGACCATCATTTCCTGCGGCACACTCGCGGGGGCCATCATTCCTGAACTGGTTAAAGTCTTTACCTCAACCAAGTCCCGCCACGTGCAGGAAGTTGTAAAGTCCGCGGAAGAAGGCGGCGCCTCGCTCGGCATCCTGTCGGGTTTTGTCGCTGGAAATTTCTCAGCTTACTGGCTGGGTTTGAGTATCGTGGCCTTGATGGGCATCGCATTTATCATCAGCACGTTGGGCGTTGGCGGGTTGATGGCGGCGCCCGCGGTTTTTGCTTTTGGCCTGGTCGCCTTTGGATTCCTGGGAATGGGCCCGGTTACCATCGCCGTCGATTCCTATGGACCAGTTACCGACAACGCGCAATCGGTTTTCGAGCTGTCACTGATTGAGCACCAGCCGAACATCGTCGAAGAACTCAAACGCGATCATAACGTGACTGTGGTATTCACGCGCGCCAAGCACTTGCTGGAAGAAAACGACGGCGCGGGCAACACGTTCAAAGCTACGGCCAAACCCGTTCTGATCGGCACGGCGGTTGTCGGCGCCACCACGATGATCTTTTCGATCATCATGGCGCTGACCGATGGCTTGACCAAAAACACTGAGAGTCTATCGCTGCTGCACGCGCCGTTTGTGCTGGGACTGATTACCGGCGGCGCAGTTATCTACTGGTTTACAGGCGCGTCAACACAAGCCGTTACGACCGGCGCTTATCGCGCGGTTGAATTCATCAAAGCGAACATCAAACTCGACGGCGCGGAGAAGGCTTCTGTCGAAGACAGCAAACGCGTCGTGGAAATCTGTACCAAGTACGCGCAGAAAGGTATGTTCAATATCTTTCTCGGCGTGTTCTTCTCGACGCTGGCTTTTGCGTTCCTCGAGCCGTTTTTCTTTATCGGATATCTGATTTCAATCGCCATCTTCGGTTTGTACCAGGCGATCTTCATGGCCAACGCCGGTGGCTCGTGGGACAACGCGAAGAAAGTTGTCGAAGTCGATATGAAACAGAAAGGAACGCCGCTGCATGATGCCGTGGTGATCGGCGATACGGTCGGCGATCCATTCAAAGACACATCGTCAGTCGCGATGAATCCGGTCATCAAGTTTACGACCCTGTTCGGATTGCTGGCCGTTGAACTGGCGGTGAGCATTGGCAGCGAGACCGGACAGTTCGGTAAGAATGGCCCGCTCGTCACTCATATCCTGGCCGGCGCTTTCTTCCTGGTATCGCTTTACTTTGTCTGGCGCTCGTTCCATAAGATGAGAATTGGCGCAGATAGCTAGACCAGGCGCGGGGAGTTAAGTAAGATTGCATGGTGAACGCGTAAGCAGTGAAGATTTTCGTGAGTGAGTAACTGCTTACGCACTGCTGGCTGTCATGATTCGCTCGATTCTTTTTCCGACTGATTTCTCGGCTGTCGCCAACAGCGCGTTCCCGCTCGCGCTCGCGGTGGCGGCCCAAT
Source organism: Pyrinomonadaceae bacterium (assembly GCA_036403735.1). GTDB lineage: Bacteria > Acidobacteriota > Blastocatellia > Pyrinomonadales > Pyrinomonadaceae > UBA11740. Next base: position 4,332 of record DASWQK010000227.1, on the reverse strand, counting down.
ACAACGCCATCGTGCAGTCGATTCACATCGCGCACGGCGGCGATCCTCACATCACCGAAACATCTCGATACGAATTCCCGGCTATGCCGACGGGGGCGTCCTCTGTCCGGGTGATCGAGACGATTGTTCCCAAAGACAGCGAAGACCCTGCACAAATTATTATGAAGCAGGCTGAGTTGCGCACCTGCGATTTGATCGTGATGGCCTCGCATGGGCGTTCGGACGTAGCGCAGTTCTTTCTCGGCCGCAGCGTGGCGGAACAGGTCGCGCGCGATTCGAAAACCCCGACGGTCATCGCCAGGCTTTATGGGCCAAGACGCACCACCCGGCCCATCGATCGGTTCAAGAAGATTCTTTTCGTGACTGATTTGGCTGAAGATTCGAAAAAGATTTTGGCCATTGCGGCTTCACTCGCGAGCAAAACGAAAGCCGATCTGGAAACGCTTTGCGTCTTTAATGAAGGCGACGAAGAGCCGGCCGACGGAGGGCAATCCATCATCGAGCGCTTCTTTCGAGAGGCAAATTGCGACTGTAGCAAGTTCAAGCGCTTGCACGGCGGCGTAGGTGAAGAAGTAATCGAGTATGCGGGACGACACCAGGCCGATCTAATCGCCATCACTACCTCGCTCGGATCGGGAGGCGCACCCAGCTTTACGGAAACGGCGGAATTTATTATTCGCAACGCACCGTGTCCGGTCCTGTGCGTCAGACCGTAGACAGTGGTTGTTCGTAACAGGCGTCAGAGTACCGACTTTAGTCGGGTTTTTTCCGGCCGGTAACAAAGCCCAACTAAAGTTGGTACTCTAACCCCGGTAAATCCAGTCGTCGCGAATCATTCAGATCGCGTGAGGTCATTATCAATGAGCGCATCAATCGCCAAGAATGAAACTCTTTTGGAAGTGGCCCTGGCGCCGCTCGACTTCGTCAAACAAGTCGGCCTGGTTATTGGCTTCAGTTTGCTGACCGCGCTGGCCGCTCAGATAGTGATCCCGATTGGTCCAATTCCGATTACAGGTCAGACATTCGCGGTGCTTCTCACTGGCGCACTATTGGGATCGCGGCTCGGCGCAATCACAATGATCGTCTATCTGATTGAGGGCGCGAGCGGATTGCCTTTCTTTTCAGGTGGAACTGCTGGTCTGCTTCATCTGATGGGTCCAACCGGAGGTTACCTGATCGCATTTCCGGCGGCGGCGTTCATCACCGGCGCGTTCGCTGAACACGAATGGGACCGTAAGTTCTTCACGGCTGCCGCCGCAATGGCGATTGGATCGATAGTGATTATGTTCGCCGGCTGGATGTGGTTTTCGCTGGTGATGCGCACCTCGCCCGCGGTTACCCTTTTTGACACCGTCCTGAAATTCGTTCCCGGCGACATCATCAAGATTTGCCTCGCTGCTGCTGTGCTTCCTTCGGGTTGGAAATTGATCGGCAAGCGACGCAGTTGATGCCGTTAAGCTCTCCATGACAAATCGCAAAGCGGTTTTGTCTCATCCTCGCGTGATCGACTAACGATCTTCGGATTAGCTAACCATGAACCTCGTCTTTGCATTCTTGCTTTGCCTGTCGGCCATCACGTGCTGGGGCCAGGAGCCGCCTAAAGACCAGACGCCGCCCGGTGTCATGATTCGTAAATACAAATGGGAGAAAGTCGGGCCGGGTCCAATTGTTGACTCGACCTTTAAGGCTGAGGCTGATTCGCCGAACGGTACAACGAGCGACCCAAACACACCGGCCCAGGCTTCAGGCGTGAAGGATCAAAATGCCCCGTTCTTCTTGTATTCGGTTGAGCTCAAGAACGACGGCAGTAAGGCCATCAAAGCGATTCTGTGGAACTACTTGATAATCGACGGGGCGACCAACGAAGAGTTGGGCCGGCACGAGTTCGTCAGTTTTGAAAAAGTCGGTAGTAATGCAGTGAGAGCTTTGACAGTGAGATCACGGTTAACTCCGTCGCGAATCGTTACGGTCCAGGGATCGCAACCGAGCACCACCACGACCGTTGAGCGGGTGATTCTAAAATGCGTGGTCTTTGACGACGGAACATTGTGGGAGCAACCAGGCACGACGCCTCAGAATTGCGAACCTCTGCGACGACGAGTGAAGAGTAATTGATTAATTATTACCGTTCATTCAAGCTCAACTCCATAAACATCGCGCCCGGCACCGGATTGTTGTAGTAAGGTTCGATCTCTTTGAATCCCAATTCATTATAGAGCACAATCGCCTTATCCATTTTTCCGGGCAACGTGTCGAGGCGCATCCGTTCGTAACCGATCTTTCTGGCGTTCTGGATCATGTTGTTAGTTAACTTTCGCCCCAGTCCGGCCCCGCGAAACTTCTCTCGCACAAACAGACGCTTCATCTCGCAAACGCGTTCGTTGTTTTTTCGCAGCGCGACGCAGCCTGCTAATTCTCCACCATAGAAAGCGAGCATCAGCCGTCCCTCAGGCGGAGCATAATCGCCTGGCAACTGAGCCAGTTCCTTTTCGAAGTTTTGAAAACAGAGATCGATTCCCAAGCCGTCGGCATATTCCTTGAAAAGTTCGCGCGCCTGATCGATCTCATCGACCGATGATGCCGGAGAGATTCGGAGTTTTCGCCTGAAGTAGGGTGCCATGTTAACCAACAACAGCTGTCAGAAGCCCGACCGTAAGGGAGGGCAAGTCCAGATCCAAGCTCAGTTTAAAACCAGAGTTGCCCTCCCTTAGTCGGGCTTCTGACACAGAAAAACTCGGCCTGACATTACATCAGGCCGAGTCGTCTTCAAAAGATTCGCGAGTCTGTGACTGCTTAGGCTGTAAACGAAGAGCCGCAGCCGCAGCTGCCGGTCGCGTTCGGATTCTTAAACGTGAAGCCCGAACCCATCACGTTCGTCACGTAATCGATCTCGACTCCGTTCAAGTACTGCGCGCTGAACATATCGACGAAAAGGCGCACGCCTTTGTCGTCCAGGATGAAATCGCCTTGTCGCGATTCCTCTTCGATATTCAAACTGTATTGAAATCCGGAACAACCGCCCGGGACTACGCGGACTCTGAGGCCCGCTGATTCCGGCAAGCCTTCTTCGCTGGCCATAAATTTTTTGATTTCACCTGCCGCCGGCTCAGTGACACTCAGGTTCACGTTTGGTGCCGCCGGGGCGCCGGTTGGCGCGGGGGTTGTGGTTCCTATATTTGCTGACATTTATTAACTCCTGCTCTTAATTTTGATTGCGATCGCGGGCAATGTTTCCGAAGTCATCTTACTGAGATTTCTTCAAAACAACAAGCTCTGGTTTCATCGCTTCTATAGACACCTGGCGGGCGACTTCTTCGGCCACTTTTCTGAAGGCTTGCGCTTGCGGCGACTCTGGGTGACCAACTACGACGGGCACGCCTTTGTCGCCGCCTTCGCGGACTTCGATGCCCATCGGAATCGAGCCCAGAAACGGTACCCCATACTGGCTGGCCAGTCTTTCGCCGCCGCCTTCACCAAAAATGTTGTAGCGCGCGCCGGTGTCGGGCGCGATGAAATAGCTCATGTTCTCAACGACGCCAAGCACCGGCACCGCCACCGTCTCAAACATCCGCAGCGCGCGCCGCACGTCAATCAGCGCAACTTCCTGCGGCGTCGTCACCAGCACGGCGCCCTGCACGGGAACAAGTTGAGCGAGACTCAATTGCACGTCGCCCGTTCCCGGCGGCATGTCGACGATCAAGTAATCGAGTTCGCCCCACTTCACATCGGAAAGAAATTGCTTTACCAATCCATGCAGGATGGGCCCGCGCACGATCAGCGGTTTATCTCCGGGCTGCAGCACGGCCATCGAAATCAGTTTCACGCCATGAGCCTCAACCGGGATCAATTTGTTGACTTCGACTTCCGGCCGCGCTTGACTAGCGCCAAGCATGATGGGCACGTTTGGTCCATACACGTCCGCGTCCATCAAGCCGACCTTCGCACCGTCGAGCGCGAGTGCCACCGCCAGATTCACGGCCACCGTTGATTTACCGACGCCGCCTTTGCCGGACGAAACGGCGACGATGTTCTTCACTCCAGGCACGGAAACTTTGTCACCGAGGCCTCGGCCTTTGGGCACTTCGGCATCCATCGTTACTTTTACTGACCGAACCCCGTCGATTGCAGTCACAAGTTCATTCGCCGCAGCTTCCATCTCGCTTTTGACGGGACACGCAGGAGTAGTCAGCACAATGCGAAACGATACGTCGCCATTATCAATTTTCAGATCTTTGATGAAGCCAAGCGTAACGATATCTTTGTGGAGATCGGGATCTTTAATTTGCCGGAGCGCATCAAGCACTACGTTTTCATTTAACTGAGACATGATCG
>DASWQK010000226.1:0-3340 GCA_036403735.1 Pyrinomonadaceae bacterium | reverse complement strand
GGTCGCGCGCATCGATGGAGCGGCGGAGAAAGATCGCTGGGTGATTATGGGTAATCATCGCGATGCCTGGGTATTCGGCGCCGTCGATCCCAACAGCGGCACCGCGACGATGTTGGAAACCGCGCGCGCATTCGGTCAGTTGTTGAAACAGGGTTGGCAACCACGTCGCACGATTATTCTCTGTAGTTGGGACGGCGAAGAATACGGCTTGATCGGCTCGACTGAGTGGGCCGAAGAGAATGCCGCTGAGTTGCAGCAGAAAGCGGTCGCGTATCTCAATGTTGACGTCGCAGTCAACGGCCCTAACTATAGTGCGTCAGCAGTGCCGTCACTTTGGAAATTGATCAAGGAAGCAACGCGCGACGTGAAAGATCCGAAGACCGGCAAAAGCGTCTATCAACAATGGCAGGATCGCGCCCGCGAACAGCGAGGCGAACTCGACGCGGAATCGGAAGCGCGCATCGGCCCGCTCGGATCAGGTTCGGATTACACGCCGTTCCTGCAACATCTTGGCGTGCCATCGACTGACATGGGATTTGGCGGAGACTATGGCGTCTATCATTCAGCTTTTGACTCGTTCTATTGGATGACGCATTTCGGCGATCCGGATTTCGTCTATCACGTCGCCGCCGCTCAGTTGTGGGGCACGATGGCCATCCGGCTGGCCGATGCTGATGGTCTCTGTTTCGACTACACAGATTATGCGAGTCAGATTCGCGAATACTTCGATGAGAGCATCCGGCTCGCGAAACATCGTCGTCTCGATTCCGTGATCGATGAGAAATCAATCAATGACGCCGTGAAGAATTTTTCAGAAGAAGCGATGCGCCTGGAAAAGGAGCGACAGAAGTTGGTCGCTGATGCGGACAAGTCCTCCAGTTCGGCAGCAAAACTTCGCCGCCTCAACGACGCCTTGATGGGCGCCGAGCGCGCGTTCATCGACGAACGGGGATTGCGCGGCCGGCCGTGGTACAAGCATGAAATTTATGCGCCCGGAATTTTTACCGGCTATGCATCACAACCGCTGACTGACTTTCGACAAGCGATCGACGATCGCAATCTCACCGCTGAGAAAGAAGGTTTGGACAGAGTCATCGCGGCGATTAATCGCGCTACTGAAGTTTTGAAGAAGGGCAGGGAGTAAGAGCTAAGGGCAAAGAGCAAAGAGCAAAGAGCAAAGAGTAACGAGGGCATCTTTGCTCCTAGCGCTTTGCTCTTTGCCGCGATCGCCGCGGTTAGGGTTTCTTTTTCTTCTTGTCCTTGCCCTTATCGTCTGCTTCCGGCGCACCGCTCGCCAGATGACCGCTGGCGTCCATGATTTCCTTGACCTCGTCACCCACCCGCTCGATCGCAGCGACCTCGTCCGGATCAGTGACTTTGGTCTTAATTGAATTAAGCTGATTCAAATAACCGTTTGCGGCGGTCGAAAGCTTTCGCAGCGAGCGTGAAAGCAGCGGGTTCTTTGCATCACGACTGGCCACGTTATCAATGTTCGAGATCGCCTCGTCGAGAATGCCCGCGATATCTCCCAGCAGTTCGGTGCGGTTTCCCTTCGGGGGATCGCCCCACTCAGGTTCATCCTTCCCCAGTTTCTTCGTCGCAGGTTGGGTGGCGCCATTGATGATAGCGAAGCGCCGGTCGGCGGCTTTGATGAAAACGTCAGTACGCTTATCAATCTCCTGATAAAAACGAACGAGATCAGTTTCGGCGTCGGTCAAATGGTCTCGCTGCTGACCAGTAGCGGAAATTGCCAACAGGAGCGACAGCGCAAGGATCACTCCGCGCGCGATCAATCGCGAAAAAGCCACAGCATTATTGGCGACACTCATGGATGTTTGGTTTGCGGTGAGTCTTTAGAGCCGGCCGCCGCAGGAGTTTTGCTCGGCTCATCCGGAGCGGGAGTTTTCGCCGGGGCCGGTTCGCGCAGAACTGAGTGGCCGTAGAAAGAGTCCAGCGCCTCCGCTCGGGTGTCCTTTATGAACTCTTCGGCATCCTTAATATATAGCGAATAAGCAGCAGGCGTGTCCCGCCGCATGACGGCAAGCCGGGGAATGTGTAGCCGCACGTCCCATTCAAAATGGCGGCAAAGATCGCGGGTGCTGGTCTTGTCGTGATTCAGCTTCGAAATGTAATCGCGTAAATCACCAATCAGCCCGAGATAACTGCCTACCTCAGCGGAAGCTTCATCGAATTTCTTCAGCCCGGTGAAACTCTCTGCATGTGTCAAGTGATCTTCGGCCAACGTAATCGTGGCATGCAGCCGCGCCTTCGCGTCTCGCGCTTCATCAAGTTGCGAGCGCTCTGAGCGCGAAACGAGGCGCAGCGGTGGCGGCGCCGGCATGCGCGGCATCTGTGGTTGTTGCGCCGCGCCTGACGTAGATAGTAGACAGGCCCCGATTACCTGCAGAAGAAAAGTCGATCCATAGCGAAGTGGAACTGACATGGTTGTCGATCGTCAGCGAGTGTTTGTCATCGAGGTTTTTTTTGTTTCGCACCGTCACCGCGCTGAACCTGCGCGCGCAACACTGGCAGACGCAAATTCACTTTTTCGATCTCGAGTTGGTTGCTCGTCGGATCAGCATGCGACAAAAAATTCTGATACGCATCGAGGGCCGGTCTGTACTCTCCGAGATTATCATGCGCGGTCGCAATGAAAAAGTACGTTGCGGCGATCTCGGGCCGCGCGGACGCGACCCATTCATATTCGTGAACGCTTTCGGCCCACCGCTTCATTTCATAGAGGGCGAGCGCGAGATTCACATGCGCCGTGTAGTCATCCGGTGCGGACTTAATTACGTCTCTCAAAATGGGTTCAGCTTCCGCGAACTGCCGTCCCTGGATCAGCGCAGCGGCATAACCGGTCGCGTATTTTGGATTCTTTGGATCGAGCTGCAACGCGCGATAGTAATAGCCCTGCGATTTCATGGGATCGACCCGGCGATAGGCGCTGCCCAGGCGCGACAGTAGATTCGCATCCTGCGGATTGCGCTTGAGCAAATCTTCCAGCGCCGCACGCTCTTCGACGCTTGAGCCGGCGTCACCGGCAAGTTCCGCGCGCAGCGCAATCACTTCAGGCCGTTTGCGATCGTCTTCGCTGAGCCGGTCGAGCAGTTTCAGGCTCTCATCAGAATTGCCCGCGCGCGCGAACATTTGCGCAACCTCCAGGACGATCGTGTAGTGAGTCCCGGAAACGATCGTAGGCTTAAAAAGATTGAGATCCAGGAGCGCTCCGGCGCGATCATTCATTTGCAGGCGAAGGCGCGCGCGATCGAGATACAACGCGTAAAGTTCTCGCGGCTTCATTTCAATCGCGTGCGTGATGCTGGCGACTGCGGCTGCA
>DASWQK010000225.1:0-7326 GCA_036403735.1 Pyrinomonadaceae bacterium | reverse complement strand
GCAAGCCTTTTTAAGAATGCCGAGCGCACGAATCATCTCTCGCGGCATCACGTCAAAGCCGATGTTGAAATGCAGCAAAGAGCGCTCTGTCTGCGCGCCCCAATATTTATCAGCAGGCACTTCGATCTCGCCCATCGAATCCGATTCAGTACGAACAGGCGGGTTCATTGATTGTTGCGACATTGAGTTGTCTTCCGGGGGTAAAACAGCACCAGAATCATGGTTTCACCGGAGATTGTACACCAATGTCGCCGGGACTGTTTCAGGAGGGTCCTAAACTGGATCGGGGCAGATTTCGACAGGTCTATTGGCTACTGCTTGAAATAGCGGCTTATGTAATTACGGGCTTTGTCTTTCGTATCGATTTCCAGCCGGAAGTGCTTGCCATTTGGATCCATGGTCCAACGAACGTGCTCGCCGACAAAATCTGAATATTCGTCGTTCGGACGATCATTGAGGTCGAAAATACCAATCGCCCGACAGACGCTCTTGAACTCCTGACTATCAAGCGGTGAATCACTGGCGGCCAGCGCCGCTGCGTAAAGCCGGTGACGCTGATCCTCGCTTTAGCCGCGCGCGGTGTTTACGTTTCCCGCGCGCGACCCGAGCGAACTACAGGCTGAGGAGAGAACCACGAATAACGCAATGGCCGCGATTACTTTCAGAGGGTACATAGAGCTGATCGCGATTCACCGCACGGTCAGGTTGGAACGAGTAGCGATCTTGTCGTAGGCACCAGTGAGGAAGTAGTAGACAACGTACTGCCCGGCCGGCACACCATTGAGCGTTACAGCGCCCGAGCACTGATGCTCGGCACTAACATATTCCCAACTGGCGTTTCCGTCCTTGCCGGGAGTAGCTCCCGCCGCATAAATCCCCATCCATCCCCTTGGGTCATGGTCGGCCGGAGCGGTGAAACTAATGTTGATTTTTTGGTAGACCCCGGCCGATGACGGTGCATTCATGGTGTATTCCGATCGGCATCCCCCGCCGCCGCCGGCCTTGACGCCTGATATGCAGCAGGTTTCCTGAGTCGCCGCCGGCACGCTGTTCTTGAGAAAGCAATGCGCGTTTGGTCCCCGATATGAAGGGCGCAGAAAAGTGAATGACTGGCATCTGGAGTCAGCCATGCAGTCGTCGCGACAATGATTCGGATTGTTGTCAGCCAACTCATAGTCGCGATAGTCTCCGCCGAGACGATTTACGTTTACTTCCAAGCCGCTACTCGAATTGCTCCCGCTTTTGATCCCAGAGACGCAGCAAGTATTTGCTGACGCAGTGGTCACGTCACTCTTGAGCCAGCAGTGTGCCCGTGCTCCCTGGAGACCGGGCTTCACATAGGTGAAAGCCTTGCAGGTTGAATCGCTGGCGCACTCGTTGCGACAGATAGCCGGATCGGCTTGCGCAATTTCGAAATTGCGATAATCAGCACCCGGACGGTTGGTGTCGTATTCGAGATTTCCTTGTGGTGTAAGCACGAGCCCAGCCGCAATCGGCGTCATGTTAGTAGCGGCGGCTGACACAGTACTTTGGACAAGAGCGTTGTCCGGGATCATCTTTCGGGTGCCCGCGGCCAACGCGGTTAATGCGGCAACTGCGAAAACAAGGCTAATTACTCTTCGTGGCTTCATCTGAATTTTCCTCCCTGAACTCGACGGCGATTTTGGGTGCATGTTCGGTTATTGGTAACGCGGCTCTGAAGTCGCTTTGTGCTGGCGACGAAACTTGTATAATCCGTCCATCTCACGCAGGCGGCCATTTTCGCGGCCGCTATGCTCTGTTGAAATTGATTTCAGCGGGTCGCTTATCTCACAAAGAACTTGCTGAAGTCCTGAGAGAACGCTGAAATTCAGCTGAAATTGCTTCCTTATTAATCCAAAGGCGTATGAACAGGCAGGGCCAACGGCTTTATCGACTCAGCGGCGTTGAAATTGATACGTCGCGATTTTGCCTGACGCGTGACGGTGAAGAACGCCACCTGCGACAACAGACTTTTCAAGTCCTGATCTATCTCCTCGAGCAGCGCGAGCGGTTAGTCACAAAGGATGAATTGATTGACCATGTCTGGCGCGACACTGCGGTCACGGATAATGCCCTGGAACAATGTCTGGCCGAGATTCGCAAAGTCCTCGGCGACGACTCGCGCAATCCACGATTCATCAAGACAATTCCGAGGGCCGGTTACCGTTTCATTGGCAAGGTGGAGGAAGTCAGCGCGGCCGCGGAAGCGACACCTCGCATCTCTGAAAAGGCAGTTGAATCACGGCCGGTCGCCCCCGCTAAAGTCTGGATCGGGAAACGAGCGATGCTCATTTCGATCGCAATCATTCTGATCGCCGCGTCCCTAACGGCGATCTACCTGATTCGGCAACGACGCTCTCTCCAATTGCTGTCGACTGTGACCTTGCCGCAAACCGCCGGCAAGCGATCGGTGGCCGTGATGTTCTTCGACAATCAGTCCGGCAATGCGGATCTCGATTGGCTGCGCGAAGGTCTATCGGACATGCTGATCACCGATCTTTCCCGCTCAAAAAACCTGACCATACTCAGCCGGCAGCAGCTGCACACGTTGCTTGATCGCACCGGTCACCAATCATCAGAAAAGATTCGGCTGGAAGAGGCGCTCGACATCGCGCAAAAAAGTAAAGCCACGATTCTCATCATGGGCAGCTTTGCCCGTCTGGGTGAGCAGATACGAATCGATGCGCAACTGCATGATGCTCGTGATGGCCAACTGCTCGCCGCTGAGCGGCTGGTAGTGGACCAGCCGGCGCAAATTCTCACGCAGATAGATCTACTTTCTATCAAGCTGGCTTCTCATCTGGGCGCGGCTGATCAAGCGGCGAATTCCGGCCTTACCAGTGTGATGACAAACAATCTGGCCGCCTATCGTTTTTACTCGCTCGGCGTTGAGAAGGCGCAAGAGGCGCGCAACCCGGAAGCTATCGCCTTGCTGGAAAAAGCGATTGCGCTGGATACGGATTTTGCGATGGCTTATGCGCGCATCGGTTATACCTATGCGGTAAGTTGGGCACGCCTGGAAGAAGGCAAACCATACCTGGAGAAGGCATTCAAACTCACCGACCGTTTGAGCGAGAAAGATAAACTCAACATCACGGCATGGTACGCGCTCGCGAATCAGGATTATGCCGCCGCCATCAGATCGTATCAGGAGATCGTAGCCCGCTATCCGCTCGAGGTGGAAGCTTATCGAGGATTAGGCAGATTGCTCCGTGGAGAAAACCGGCACGACGAAGCGATCGAAATTCTGAAGCAAGGTCTGATCATAGATTCCGAAGCGAAGGAACTATATAACTCGTTAGGCGGCGTCTATTCGGAACTGGGGCGGCACGATGAAGCAATTGCAATGTATCAGCGTTACGTACAGCTCGCGCCCACAGAGCCGAACGCGCACGACAGTCTGGGTCTGGGATACCAATGGTCCGGGCGTTATCAAGACGCTATTCAGGAATACCAACGTGCCCTGGAACTCAAGCCTGACTTTGAAGTTAGTATCATCCATCTCGCGAATACATATTATCAACAGGGACGTTATCAGGAGGCACTCAACGAGTTCCAGCATTACATTGCCAGCGCACATTCGGTTGAAGAGCGATCCCGTGGCTACAACGGGATCGCCCAGGTTAGGCTAGTCAAAGGCCAACTTGCAGAGGCGGAACGAGCCGCCCGGCAGGCGACGGCGAGTTATAAAGTTAGCGTGTATCTGGTGTTAGCTGTCGCCCTGGAGAAAGGCGATTTGCGGGCTGCCGAAAAGTCAAAGTCATCGCTCGAAAAGATTCCAACAATAGCCCGCGGCGCCAGAGGTAACCTGCGTGAGATTCCTTATTATCAAGGTCTGTTTGAATTGAAGAGCGGCCGCGCGACGGAGGCCATCGAGAAGTTCAAAGAAGCGTTGCGGTATCGGGCGCCAACCTTCAATGCCAATCCTTTTGAAGACTGTCTTGCGAATGCTTATCTGGAACTGGGCCACTTTGATGAAGCCATTACGGAATACGAACGAGTCCTGAAACTCAGTCCCAACTATCCGCTGGTTCACTATCACCTCGGTCAGGCGTATGAAGGAAAAGGCCAACGCGATCAGGCGCGCGAGCAATATGAGCGTTTCCTGCAAGTGTGGAAAGACGCAGACGCAGATATTCCTGAAGTTGTCAGGGCGAAGAGAATTCTGGGTGGGTGACGAGGGAACCGCAATTGAGAATTACCGTCGCATCGAATCGGATTCGATAACCACTGAAATTTAATGCCGCAGCTTCGCTGCGTTAGCAGCGAGATATTTATAGCTCAATTCAATTTAGAAACCCTAAGCTGCGGAGCAGCGACATGTTTCATGTCGCCCATAAATGGGCTTGATTTATGGAAAAGCGGTCGAGGTCTATAAACATTGCGTGCCTACGGCACTTAGAACCCATTTCACTTTTCGGTCGCTTCCAACTTCAGCGTCGACTGCCATCAAGGCTTCACCGGTTTTCTTACCGACGGCACGGCTTTGGGAATGTCGTCGTTATCGAAAACTAATTGCCGACCGTTCGAGTGCACGAATCATCTCGCGTGGCGTAAGGTCAGCATCATTGTCTCTCGAACGAGACGTTTGAGCCTTCCGCAATTACACCTACGCCGAACATTATTATCTTTCCGCTTGCCGAATCGAACTGCCCTTGCCAGATACTGTTATTCTTCCAGTGGACTTGAATGTTGCTTCCATCGGTCATCCACTGTCCCCACACTTGCTGATTTCCAGTTCGGCCCGAAGAGAAATAGCTGAAGTGTTCACGACATTCCGAAACCTGAACGCTGGATGCGCCTCCTTCTGTCTTATCGAAGCCCACTGAGCCGTCGGGGTAGAGCGTCAAGTAACGTGTGAAGCTCATGTAATACTGTGGATCAAGGGATGATTCCTCACCGACCCACACACCCGCAAAGGCGTTCATTGCGGGGTTCGAAGCTGCCGCTGCTCGAGCAGAATCTGAATCTGATCCTTTGACGCTCGTGGGACCGTTGGTGTGCCCGGTCGTCGGTTCCCGTGTGAAGGCGTTTACCTGGCCGTTGACGTTGAGTGTTAGGGTGTCGCCCGTTAGTTGATAAGGTATCTGGAAGGCTCCGGCCAAAGGAACAATAGTCAGGACGTTGTTCTGCGCAACGTACATATAAGTCTGGCCGCCAAAGATCAATGTCCTGTCCGGCGTAATTTGCACGAGGCCCTCCTGGCCTTGCCAGTTGCCGGCGAGTTCATCGTTCGTATCCGTCATGGCAAACTCCCTGGTAAGCAGTCGAACAGTTCGAGCCAACAAAGGCTGGTCGGAGTCAAAACGCCGAAAAAGGCTGCCGGCCAATCAAGGCTTCACTGGTTTCCGTACCGGCGGCACGGCTTTGGGAATGTCGTCGTCGAAATTCAACTGTGGCGTGTTGTCCTGCCCCTTTAATTTAGGCGCGTCGCGTTCTCCGGAGCCGCCGACTTTGGGCACTGGGATTTTTACCGTCGCGAGTTCCGTCGTGCGACGCAAGATAGCGCCGCCGCGGCCGGCGATCCATGCGTTTGGTCCGCCACGATAAGCGACGGCGAAGAGCGTCGAGCTGGTCAGTGTCGTTTGCTTCTGCCAGGTTGCGCCGGCGTCGTCCGTTGCCAGCACAACTCCCTGGTCGCCGGCGATCAGGGCATCGTCACGCGACGCGAGCGCAATCGCAAAGAGGTTGCTCTTCACATTCGTTTCCGAATCTTTCCAGGTCTTGCCACCATCATCCGTGCGCAGAATGATCCCGCGCTCGCCGACGATGTAGCCGCGACCGGCATCTGCGAAAGCGACCGCGTGCAGCCATTCTTTCAGGTTTACGGAAACGTCTTTCCAGTTCTCGCCGCCGTCTTCCGTGCGCATGATCGTGCCGCCCGAACCAACCGCGATGCCGTGCTTCTCATCGGTGAACTTAACGTCCTCGAGCCACGCTTTCGTCTTTGCAGGTTGGACCAGCCACGACTCGCCGCCGTTTTCAGTCTTCAGCATGTAGCCACTGGCGCCGACGGCCCAGCCTAACTTTTCATTGAGGAAACAAACGCCGAGCAGTTGCTGCGTCGTATCCGCTTCCTGCTTAAACCATATGACGCCGCCATTGTCCGTGTGCAGAATCGTACCGCGATCGCCGACCACCCATCCGTTCTTTTCATCGATGAAAGTAACTGCATCGAGATGCACCGTGGTGCCTGAGAGCTGCGCGGTCCAAAGCTTTCCGCCTGAGCGGGTCATCAAAATCTTGCCGCGCGCGCCCACGGCCCATCCGCGCGATCCGTCAAGGAAAAAAATGTCGGACAGGTCGTCGCGGCTGCCTTCAGTCAGACGCTGCCAGCCGACACCGCTGTCTTCGCTCCGTAAAACCAGGCCATCGCTCCCGGCAGTCCAACCAGTGTTCGCGTCGGCAAAGTAAACGGTCACCAAACGCGGATTTGTTTTCACGCTGGCCGGCAGCCAAAGCTTGCCGCCGTTGCTCGTACTCAGGACCGTGCCGTTGTTCGTCGTGATCCATCCATGCTGCTCGTCCGAAAAATAAATGGCGAGCAAATCTTCAGTCATGAGAATGTCAGTCGGTTCCCACGTAAGACCCACGTCTTCACTCGTGAGTACGCGGCCGCCATAGCCGATCGCGATTGCGCGCTTGTCATTAACAAAAGTTACCCCGGTAAATGGAAGCGTCGAAAGCCGCACCACTTCTTTCCAATGCTTGCCGCCATCGTTTGTGCGCAGGATGATTCCGCGATCGCCGGCCGCGAGCCCAGTATTCTTGTTCGCAAACGAAACTGAATAGATGTGCGCGCGCGTGGAACTTTTTTGGAGGGACCATGACGCGCCGCCATCACTGGTCGTAAGAATGCAACCGTAAGTTCCGACGGCCCACCCGTGGCGGCGATCGTCTGAGGCGAAAGTAATCGAATAGAGATGATCTTTTGCGGACGTTTTGATCTCAGTCCATTTCTCGCCGCCGTTCCGCGTCTCTAAGATCAGGCCGCGCGCACCCACGGCAAACACGTGCTGTCGATCGATCACATACAATCCGTTCAGCGCGTTGACCAGACGGGTCGGTTGGCTCTCCCAGCGAAATCCGCCATCGGCGGTGTAAAGAATGACGCCGTCCGCGCCGACAGCCCAGCCATGGAGTTTGTCCCCGGCGAAACGAATCGCGCTGATCGCGTTGCCCTGAGGCAGAGGGTTCTGCCATTCCCAACCACGACCGGCGGTTTGCGTGCGGACCACAGCGCAAACTGAGGCGGCAATGATCGCCGCCAGACAAAACCGCCTGATTGATTTTCGTAAATGACTT
>DASWQK010000224.1:0-3274 GCA_036403735.1 Pyrinomonadaceae bacterium | reverse complement strand
AACCAGGCCGCGTCGCAGGAATCGCGGTACCGCCAGATAAGCGCGGGCCATGTGATGACCGAAGTACATCGGATAACCGGCAAAGATTTCGTCGCCACCATCGCCGCCCAGGGCTACGGTCACGTGCTTGCGCGTGAAACGTGACAACAAAAAGGTCGGGACGACGGAAGGATCGCTGATGGGCTCGTCCATCCAGGCGCCGATTTCGCCGACCAGGTTTGCAGCCAGGCTGGCGTTGAATCTTTCTTCGTGATGATCTGTGCCGAGAAACTTTGCGACCGCGCGCGCGTACTTCGATTCGTCAAACGAACTCTCTGCGAACGAAATCGAAAAAGTCTTTACGGTTTCGGACGAGGCGCGCACGGCCAGCGCAGTTACCACTGAAGAGTCGAGGCCGCCCGACAGCAACACCCCCAACGGGACATCTGAGACGAGACGCATTCGCACTGCGTCAGCAAGCAGTTCGCGCAGTTGTTCGGCTGCTTCCGGGACGGTGGGAACAGGTACACGCGGCTTGTAACTCAGACGCCAGTAACGCTCGACCTTTACTTCGCCGTCTTCGAGCGTCAGCGTATGCGCCGCCGGAAGTTTGCTGATGCCTTCATAGATCGACAGCGGTGCCGGCACGTAATCGTACGAAAGGTACTGGCGCAAGGCGTTCAAATTCAGATTCGGTCGCACAGACGGGTGGGCCAACAGCACTTTCGGCTCAGACGCGAACAAGAGCGTGCGGTCGAACACGCCCCAGTACAACGGCTTTTCACCAAACCGATCGCGCGCGATGAACAGGCGCCGGCGCTTTTCGTCCCACAGTGCGAACGCAAACATGCCGTTCAGATGAGAGACCATATCCTGGCCGTACTCTTCATAAAGATGTGGCAGGATTTCGGTGTCTGACTCGCTGCGAAAGCGATGACCGCGCGTTTCAAGGTCCGCGCGCAACTCGCGATAGTTATAGATCTCGCCGTTAAGAATCACGGCGACGCTGTGATCTTCGTTGAAAGTTGGTTGCTCGCCAGTGAGCAGATCGATGATTGCCAGACGGCGCATGCCCAGCGCGATTCCGTCGTCGAGCAGATAGCCTTCCGAGTCAGGACCGCGATGATGCATGCGATCGCACATCGCGCGCAGAAGTTCTTCGCCGCCGTCGCGAGGCGGCGTGCGTGGATCGAGATTGGCCCAGCCGGTTATTCCGCACATATGACTAACTCAAAATTACGGTGACATTCTAAAGCCCGGCAGAGGATTGATGTGAACCACTTTGAACGCGCCATTCATTTCAACCAACCAATATTCGATGCCGGCGTAATAAACTTTGTAAACATCCTGATTCTCAAAAGCCGGATAACCATAGCTTTTCTCGACGCGCACTGTTGGCTCATTGTGCTCTTCTTCTTTCTTAATTCGCGCCGAGTACAGGTCGGTCGTGAACATTGCCGGCGACAGATATCGGCGATAGAGATTACCTAGTCGATTAGCATTGTGGATGTAGGTTTGCATGTAACGGGTAAGACCTGCCCACGTGTGTGTTCTGGCATATTTGGCTTTTGCGGTCTCATGCTCATCCTCAAGAAACGGAAACACATCTTCTCCATGCGCAGCTCTAATCTCTCGCGGCAGCCTGTCAACGTCATGGGTTAGAAAGTACGCCAGACGCAAATACCACAGGTTCATCATCGCGATCTCGAAGTCATCATTTAGCTTGGCAAGTTCGATCTCCTGCCTACCCGTGCCGGTCTTTTCGTTCCGCGAAACGGACTCAGGGACGTACATTTCATGATAAGGGAACCTGAAATCCAAAGTCTCATTGAAGCGACCTTGAAATTGAATCGCGGCATCTTTGGCGCGACGTATTTTTTCTGACGATGTGGGCTCTTGCGCAAACGCGCCGATGGGAAAGATGAGAAGAGAACTCAACAAAAAAACCCCAGCAAAACAAACACAAAGCGATGAATAATATTTAGTCAGTTCGCTAGTCATCCATTCGCGAGTCTTCATCGCAGTTTAGCGTTCACTGATTCCAAATCCAATCCTTTCCTTCACCGCATAGATTGGTTTCGCCTGCGACTCGTGATAAGTGCGCACCAGCATCTCTGCCAACAGTCCCATCAGGAAAAATTGAATGCCCAGCACCAACATCACCGTGGTCAGCACCGGCAAAGGCGTCTGTACAAAGTCTGCATGATGCGGCCAGTTTACGAACTTCATCAGAAACGCAAGCACTGCGCAGAGCAAAGAAACGATCAACGTGAGCAGGCCCACCCACCCGAAAACGTAAAGTGGTTTCGTCTGATACGACGCCATGAATTTGATCGTCATCAAATCGAAGACGACTTTTATGGTGCGGGACAGACCGTATTTCGACTGTCCCATCGTGCGGGCATGATGTTCGACCGGAATTTCCGTGACGCGCGCGCCCGACCACGACGCGTAGATTGGAATGAAGCGATGCATCTCGCCGTAAAGCTGCACATCTTCGAGTGATTCGCGACGATAGGCCTTAAGCGAACAACCGTAATCGTGCAGCGGCACCCCGCCAATCCACGAAATCATTCGGTTGGCGAGCATCGACGGGATTTTTCTCGTAAACAATTTGTCCTGACGATTTTTTCGCCAGCCAGAGACGACGTCATAGCCTTCATCGATTTTTTCCAGCAACCGCGCAATGTCCACCGGATCATTCTGCAAGTCCGCATCCATCGGGATCAGCACGCGGCCACGGGCAGCGTGAATACCGGCGGCCATCGCCGGCGTCTGCCCGTAGTTGCGTCGTAGAGCGATCACCCGCACCCGGCTGTCAGTCGCGGCAATTTCGCGCAGCACGTTCAGGCTGCCATCACTTGATCCATCATCGACATAAATGATCTCGGCTGTGCGACCGAGTTGCCGGAGCGCGCGATCCAACTTTTCATGCAGCGGCCGCAGGTTTGGCTCTTCATTGAAGACGGGAAGGAATATGGATACGTCCGGCGCAGAAGTATCAGCTGCAATCCTTTGCTCACGGAGGGATGCTGTTTGGGTGATTGTGTCCATCACGCGTTTCGTTGTCTTCGCAGTCTGCGAATTTCTTTCCGACAAAACCGTTTCATTCACACCTGGCTTCAGTCAGCCAGGTGAACTCGCCAAGCTAAGAGACGGAAACCGTTTAAACGGTTTCCCTCCCGATCATATTTCCCATCACCCGGCTAAAGAAAGCCGGGTGTGAATGAGAAGTTCAATCATCTCTGCGGGCCACGCACACAATCGACACGCCAAAGGGAAAAGACAGACGCTG
>DASWQK010000223.1:0-16540 GCA_036403735.1 Pyrinomonadaceae bacterium | reverse complement strand
GTGCTGATTATGTGGACGGCGTTCGCGTCCGTTTTTTCTCTGCTACTCGGTTACTCGCGCGTGCCCTTTGCGGCCGCGCGTGACGGTAACTACTTCCGCATTTTCGCGAAGGTCCATCCGCGCCATCGCTTTCCCTATGTGTCGTTGCTGGTGATGGGGGGAATCGCCACCCTGTTCTGTTTTTTCCGGCTGGCCGATGTGATTGCGGCGCTGGTAGTGATTCGGATTCTGGTGCAGTTCCTCGCGCAGATCGTCGGGGTGATCGTCTTGCGCGTGCGCCGGCCCGACCTGCCGCGTCCGTTCCGTATGTGGCTTTATCCGCTGCCGGCGGTGCTGGCGCTGGGAGGGTTCATCTACGTCCTTGTATCGCGCAAAAATTTTCTGAAAGAAATTCGCTACGCCGCCGTCCTGGTTGTCGTCGGTCTGATTATCTACTTCATTCGCGCACGAATGCGCCGCGAGTGGCCATTCGAGTCGACGTCGGAACCACCTGCGGTAGCGGGCGGTTGACCTCTGAAATCAACAAACGCGAGTGTTGGATCAACCATCCGCTACCGCAGATGGTTCTGACCTCATTTAATCTCCAAGTCTGCCACGACGGGAACATGATCGGATGCCAGCGTGTTAACTGTCCATGCTTTTTTCGAGCGAAAACGATCTGTTCGACGAGACAGAATATAATCAATGCGCTTGACCGGTTTGTCTGCAGGATAACTGAGTCCCTGATCTGAAGCCCCGCTTTCGATCCACGCATCGGCAAACTGCTCGTTCATTAGCTTGTAGGCGCCGCCCGTTGGAACGTCGTTGAAATCTCCGACGACAATCAGCGGTCCCTTCACATCTTTCAAACCGGCAAGCAGTTGCTCCGCTTCGAACACTCGGCCATCTTCATACTGATAATCAAGATGCGTGGTTGCGAAATTGACGACGCGCCCGTCGATGTTCACTTCGGCGCGAATGAAACCACGCCGCTCAGCCTCGCGCGTATTCAAATAAAGACGATGATCGGTGGATCTGATTGGATAGCGCGAGAGGATCGCGACGCCGTATTGCCCACCCTGATATTTCAAATTGAAAGCGAACGCATAATCCATGTGCGTGAGTTTGGCGAGCTCCGCAATCTCGTCTATGCGCCCGGTGCGCTCGACGCCGCGATCGACTTCCTGCAAGCCGACGAGATCCGCGCGCTGGTCGTTTATGACCGCGGCGATGCGCGGCAAATCCAGTTTCTTGTCCATGCCCACACCGACGTGAATGTTGTAACTCATCACGCGGATCTGATGCCGGCTTGACGCGAAATGTGTCACGGTTTCGGATCTCGGATCAGGGCCAGAGATCCAAAGCGTGAGCAACAGTGCAGTGGCTAAGGACGCGGGACGGAGCATTTCATCGATTCTGGTTTTCGAACTTTGTTTCGTGTCGTTTCGTGGTTCGCGTTATGAAAACGAACCACGAACGAACACGAAAAGGAACGAACTAAGTAAAACGACATCGGTCGTGAGTTATTAAGTTGTCGGTTCGGCGCTCTCGGGGTTGATCGTCTCCGCGGCTTGAAAACCAATCTTGCTGTGGGTGCCGTCACAAAAAGGTTTGTTTGATGAAGCGCCGCACCGGCACAGTGCGATGCGTGGCCGATCATCAGTCGCAATTTTGTTGCCCGCTGTGTCGTAAACATCGACGGGCCCTTCGATTAAGTATGGTCCATTTGGTTTCGGACGAATTGATACGTCTGCCATTTCTTTTCCCCCTGAATTGTTGATGTAACGTTTGAGCGCATTATCAGGCAGCAAAGGGCAAAGGGCAAAGGGCCAAGTGGACGAACAAGACCAACTTTCACCACAGAGGACACAGAGAAGAAAACCAAAATGGTGGCAGTGGCATAGTTTCGAAACGGTAATTTTCAATTAATTATTTTTTTCTTCTCTGTGTCCTCTGTGGTGAATGTGTTAACTGCCCTTTGCTCTTGGCGCTCCGCGCTTTATTCTGTCGCGCATGCTTTGGCATGGCGCAATCATGTTCATCGCGGCGTTCTTTGCCGGCGTGATCAATTCGATCGCCGGCGGCGGGATGTTGCTGGTCTTTCCAGTCATGATTTGGCTGGGAGTGGATCCAAAGATCGCGAATGCAACTTGCACGGTCGCTTTGTGGCCGGGTCTGTTCGCCGGTCTGTTTGGGTATCGTCGCGAGATGAGCGACAGTTCGATCATTCTCATGCGCCTGGGGGCGATCAGCGTCGTCGGCGGAGGCGCCGGCGCATGGTTGCTAATCGCGACTCCTTCACTGGTATTCGCGCGTCTGGTGCCGGTGCTGATCTTCTTCGCGACGATTCTGTTTATGGTGCAAGGGCCGGTGAATCGTTGGCTGCGGCTGCCGTCGGCGGAAAGCGAATCGACCAGGAGGGGATGGACCGTCGTCATCATCATCCAGTTTTTCTCAGCGATGTATGGTGGGTATTTCGGCGCGGGTAACGGAATTCTGATGTTGGCCGCGATGGGATTGCTCGGACTGCACGACATTCATCGCGCGAACGGAGTCAAGAATTTCCTGGGCATCTGCATCAACGGCATCGCGGTTTTTAGCTTCTCGATCGCGCACATGGTTTTGTGGCCGCGAGCGCTGCTGATGGCGGTAGCGGCCACCAGCGGCGGCTATGTCGGCGCGCGCATGGCGCAACGCGTCGGCCGCGTGTTCATTCGTCGCGCGGTCGTGGTGATCGGATTCGTCATCACGGCAGTGATGCTGTGGCGGATGTGGTGAAAATGATTCATCCACAGATTACGCAGATTTCACAGATTAGGACGAAAAGAAAGCCACGAAAAGGCACAAGCAGCACAATAGGAATCAGAACAACCGATCGAAGTTCGACGAATTCTATTTTGTGCTTTTTGTGCCTTCTTGTGGCTGATTCTGTTTTCTGTGTAATCTGTGGATAAGACTTGTATGAAGCTTCCTCGCGAATTCTACACACGTGGCGATGTCCTTGAAGTCGCCCGCGATCTGCTCGGCAAGAAACTCGTGGTGCCGGCGCGCAGCGGCGCGCGCGTCGCCGGCCTCATCGTCGAAACCGAAAGCTATCGGGGCCCGGAAGATCGCGCGTCGCACGCCTGGAATGGCCGGCGCACGAATCGCACGGAAACGATGTACGGCATCGGCGGAACCGCGTACGTCTATTTTGTCTATGGGATGTACAACCAATTCAATGTGGTGACGAACGTCGAGGGTGTTCCGCACGCGATACTGGTGCGCGCGCTCGAACCGGCCGAAGGACTCGACCTCATGCGTCGCCGCAGACGAGGCCGCAGCGAATACGAGTTAACAAGTGGCCCTGGGCGGTTGTGCCTGGCCATGGGGATAGATCGTGGATTAGATAAAGCTGATTTGCTGGGACGTCGAGTTTGGATCGAAGAAGGCGTCTCCATCTCACCGCGACAGATCGCCCGCGGTCCGCGCGTGGGCATTGATTATGCGGAAAAGTGGGTGACCAAGCCCTGGCGATTTTGGATCAAAGATAATCCGTTTGTGAGTAAGCGTTGAGATTAACCACAGAGGACACAGAGACGGACAAGCATAATATTCGGAGTTCCGCCTTTAGGCGGCAATTAAGATCTGTCATCAGGAAGCCGCCTGAAGGCGGAACTCCAAACGATAGTCCTTCTGGTGCTCTCTGTGGTGAAAAGTTACTTGTTAACTCGCTGCCAACTTTTTCCATACGCCGCTCTCTGTTTCTGATTGCAAAAGGTAAACCACCTGGTTGTATGCAAGTGAATAGAGCGTGCGCATCTCTTGCTGCGAGCCGGGCCGTTCGAGCCTCTTTTCAATTTGCTCGGGAGTCAGCTTAGTCTTCGTCGCGTAACGAGCGAACGATCTGCCCTCTCCCGCCAAATAAATTGCGAGTCCTTCCGCCAGCCAACGCGGCGCGCGGTTGTGGCTGACCGCATCAATCACAGCATGCGCTAACTCGTGACGAAGCGTGGTCCATAAGACACCCCGACGTTTCAGCAGCGGCAGTGGCTGCAGCTCAATTCGGTTTCCTTTGGTGGCGGCGGCGGCCCACCACGGCTGGCCGGTGCGCGACGTAAAGTCGCCGGTGCTGTCATTAAGCCGAATATCGAGGATCGGAATATCGACCGCGATCGATGCTGCCGATGCCCGGCGCAAGTAATCTCCGCGCGCGGATTCAAGCGTAGTCAAAACCTGATCAGCATCGCGGCGATCCACGTCGGCAGGATAAGTGACGCGGAAGTGTTCGGAGGAAATGGTGATAGTTCTTTTTGAAGTTGCGTGATGGGATAGTGAAATTAACCGCAGAGGACGCGGAGGCGTTTGCGGAGATACGCACAGATTTCCCTCTGCGCTCTCTGCGAGAGCCTCTGTGCCCTCTGTGGTTGAATTGCCCCGCTCACTCTTACTCAACTTCTCCGCTGGCCGATCTCTTACAACCCGTGTCCCCGGAAAATATTTCTCCAGAATCTTTTGATAGTTCAGGCCGCGCGCGGCCAGGACGTGCGCGCCTTCCTGACAAAGACCAAGCCCGTGACCAAACCCACTGCCGTGAAAGATAAAGCTCGATCCCGAACGAGTGACTTCGAACCGCGAACTCTTTAAGACGTTCCAGCCCAGCACGCGCCCGACGATGATCTTGAAGTCCCAACCGCGCACAGTTTTGTGACGCTCGCCGTCGAGTGAGATGAATTCCGCCCGGCCGGTTTCATCGCGCTTGCTGATAGACACCTGATCGAGTCTGCCGCCTACATCTGTACGTGAATCGCTCTGCAAAGCGCGCAATAGATCATAGCGGCTGATTGTGTCGATCCATTTTGCGTGCGGGCCGGCGTCGCAATACTCATCGCGTACGCCGCTTAGATATTCAGGTGGCGTGGTCCCCCAGAGTGTTCCGACATCCGCCGTGTGTCCACCGCACGACGCGCCGAAATAGGCGTCGATCAATTGGCCGTGCGAATCGAGCAACACCTGGCCTTCGGTTGAACGCACTGCATCGATGAGCTTCGTGTCAGAAGCTCGACCGTCAGGGAGGGCCTGATTCTCATCGGAGCCCTTGCTTACCCGCGGGCTTCTGACAAATCGCTGGCAGTGTGTCGTCGAGCAAAAATCGTAGCCATCTTTCGCGTGGCGTCCAACGTTCTTCAAAGCAAAGGTGCGGATTGAAATCGCCAGAGCTTTCAGTGCTTCAGGCTCGGTTTCCATTGTGCCTTCGGCGCGCATCACGCCGAGCACGTAATCTTCCAGCGATAACTCTTCCGTGACGTTGTCGTGGACCAGGTGAACTTTGATCGAGGACGCCGGCAGCCGTCCAGGCGAGGCCGGCTTTTCATTATTCACGTCTATATTGCTGCTTGAAATACTCTTTGTCTCGGTGTCGCCGCGGCTGACCTCATTCGCATATGCTTCGAATATCGGTCTCGCGATCATCGCGGCTTCCGCACCGTGCGCACGTGAAGTCAAAACCAGCACGGCGAGATCGACTTGCAAAGGATCCAATTCGCGATTGCTTTGAAAAGGCGCAGCGAATCCGATGAACCATCCGTTAGTGCGAAAGCCTTTCGCCGGCATCGCCGTTCCGGTCTTTCCCAGAATCTGTAGCGGCAGCGCGTCAAGTCTCGCACTGCGTGCAGTTCCGTAACGAACCGCCCCGGCCATGCCTTCGGTAATGATCGCGCGATGTTGATTTGTGATTGGTATTTGCGAACGTTCGACGGCTCGAAAATTACCCGGTGGCGCGATGCGCGGCTGGTACAAATGGCCGCCGTTGACGAGCGCCGCATAGGCAGTCAGCAATTGAATCGGAGTGACCTGGAGATTGTCGCTCTCGCCAACCGCTTCGCGCGCGGTGCAGTCAGCTTGCTCAGAAACATGATTTGCTTCCACGCCGCGCAGCAGGCGGGCGCCATTTCCTGTGTCGCAGGGTCGCATTACGCCGGTGGACTCACGATCAGAAATGCCGGTCGGCTGGCCGAGACCGAACTGCCGGGCAGTCTCGATCAAAAGATCGCGCCCGAGCCGCTGACCCAGGGTCGCAAAATAATAGTTACAGGAATAGGCAATCGCGTGAGAAGGATTGAAGGGCGGCAAATGATCAGCATGCACACAGGGTAGTGAAAAGCTAAGTCCGGTGAATCGACCCGGACAGACGGTGCGCGAGTTTTCATCAATCAAGCCGGCGCGCAACGCCGCCAGTGCGGTGAATGGCTTCAGCGCTGAACCCGGCATCGACGCCTGACGATAGGCGCCGTCAGGATTAACCAGAGCGCGCACGCGTCCCGTGTGCGGATCCATGATAATGATTGTGCCTTCGCGGCCCGCGAGCGCGGCGGTGGCAGCCTGTTGCAGCACACCATCGAGTCGTGCTTCGTCGCGGCTCGCGTTGCTACTGGTCCAAACGATCGGTACCCAAGGTGATTGAGTGGCAGGGAAAATGAAAAGCAGAATCGCGAAGCAGGCGCAAGACAAAAGGAGCGCATGCTCGCGCGAGCCGTCATTGAAGAGCCCGCGCAGCGGGCGGAAGACAGTAGCCCCGGGCGTGAGCCCGGGGTTGCGGCGCCCATAAAATATCTGAGCCCCGAAGGGGCGACAGATCAGTGACCGTAGTCTTGCGAGTTGCACCACGCTCCCTTTCTTTCGCCCGCTAAAGCGGGCTCGGAGCCTCTGAAATACTCGGTGTCCCCGGGCTCACGCCCGGGGCTACAACATGCCGCGCCTCCGGCGCTGGTGATGTGTTTCTTGCCAAAGTACTCAGCGTCACCACCCACCCGATTAAGGTGAACACGAAACTAAGCCAGAGTCGCAGGATGAAAATTGTGAAATCAGTTTTGTTTCCTTTGACCGTCACCGGAACAAAGAGAAGCAGGTAGGGAACGAGCGCGAAGAAGATCAGGCCGAAAGCGTAAATCAAAACCGATTCGGAGGTGAAGGCGCCCGAAAAGCGTCTGCCCAGGCGACTCAGAATTGTTTTCGCTCCGCTCCGCAGCGATTCGCGCAGGTTGCATGCAGCGACCTCAATCCACAGGTGAATGGCCGCCAGCGGCAACATAACTCCGAATATGACGAAGCGGAGTGTTCCAAATATTAGAGTGGGCCAATGCATCGGTTGAGATTTGGGCGGACCACTTAGAACGAGAATGGGAGGCGGATAGCGTAACTGCCACTTGTTCAGCAGGAGATAGATTCCCCAGGCGAGCAGCACGACCGGAATCGTGACGACGAAACACTTGAATGCATTCACCACGATCGTTCGCCAGTGAAATTTTCCATCAAGCGCGTGGCCAATGATCGATGCCTGAAAGATAAAGAACTCGGCAGGCAGCAGGATCAAGAGAACGTAAGTCACCACGACTTGCCAGACAGTGGCCTCGCGCGTCGCGATGAAAAAGTACGCGCTTACGAGCAAGAGAGCGTAAAGAATCGCAAAGACGATAAGCCCGCCAATGTTGGTTAACGTCGTCTTGATGGTGTTCAACCAAAGTTTCAAAGTTGTCGTCATAGGTTCCTTTGAAGTTATGTTTGGAGTTTCGCTTTTAAGCGGCCGCCTAAAGGCGGAACTCCGAACGATCCAGAGCGGCGTCTAGGCACCCCACGCGAGATGCTCGCGCGGGGACCCCGCAGCCGCCGCGCTCGAAACTATTTCTTATCCAAAATCCTCAACCGATCATTCGAAGTATTCGCCTGCACGGTCGGTTGATACATCAGTTCAGCGCGCGCGGGCGCGATCTTGAATTCACCCGGCACCTCGACGCGCATCGCATACTGCAGCGTCGCGTCGCCGTCAAAGTAATTCATGAAGATCGCGGTGCGATTATCACGAAACTCCCGATTGCTGTACCAATCGCTCCATTGGCCCAGCGAGTAGTTGAGATAAACCCCGCTCACCTGGGCGACCTGCTCAGCTCCGGCGGGAATTGGATCTTCGATCATCAGGTACTGCGCGCGCGCGCCGGTCAGATGCAGACGAACCACGATCATGTCGCCCGATCGCAACTCACCAGTCAGCGGCTCGATCTTCCAACTCGGTTTGCCGCCTTCATTTTCAGTGACATGCAGTCGCAAATATTCGCGCGTGAGTTTTAAACCCGCGGACGATTGCGCCGGAACATTTTCGTCGGCAGTGAAGTACTCCAGGGCAGACGAAACGTACAGCGCCCCCTTACCGTGCTTGACGACTCGAATTTGATTTGAGGCGCCAAGTTCATTGCCTTTCTTGGCAATCGAAATGGTTAGAGCGTTCGTCACTTCGCTCGCGCCGACGTGTTGCCCCGCGACCTTCTCGCCGTTCAAATAGACTTCGAACGAATAGTCAGGCGAAAGCTCTTTACTGACCTTTAGATAGTCAGTCAGTCCGTAGATCGCGAATGCCGTTTCCTTCGTCGAGGACCAGTAATAGCCGTTGCCGCGATTCTTCACCAGCCAGCGCGCGACCTTCGGTAGTAGATCGTTTCCCGGATTGATTTGCGCCAGCGCTTTCAACGAGAGCGCGGTCGCTTCCGTATCCAGATACACATCATGTCCGTAATCGTTGACGCGCGCAGTTTGCCAGTGCGCCTCGAACTCATCCTTCTGTACCGCGCCTTCGATCAGGTTTGCGACTTCGCGCGCGCGACCATCCTTGTGTTCCTGCAACGCCAGTGCGAGCAGGGCCCGGCCATATGGACCAAGGTTGTTGCGCTTGCCGTAAAGCTCGTCGAGAAAATGAGCATCGCCGTCGCCGCTTTCGGTAAACGCGTAGATCATGTAAGCGCGAGTCTCATCATCGATCGGATTGCCGTTGTCGTTCTTGCCGGCATTGAGCAGGCCGGAGAGTTTCTCGCGTCCCTGATCGCGCCGCTCCGTGTCGATCTGAAATCCGGCCCGGCTGGCCATCGTCAGTCCATCGACTACGTAAGCCGTCATGAACGGATCAGTCTTGTCATCTTTCCACCAACCCCAGCCGCCGTCGCTGTGCTGGTACGCGTACAAACGGTCCATGCCTTTCTGAACTTTGGTATTCAGATCATTCGCAGCGCGAATCTTCGCGGTCGGCACATCTTTCAAAGCCTGAGCGACAACCACATTCGGCAGGAAGCTCGACATAGTTTGTTCGGTACAGCCGTATGGGTAGCTGGTCAGGTAATCAAGCGCGCCAAACAAAGCGCCGGCGATCGAAGGCGAAGCTTCGATCCGCAGGTTGCGCGCTTGCGTGTCG
This sequence comes from Pyrinomonadaceae bacterium, assembly GCA_036403735.1. Classification (GTDB taxonomy): domain Bacteria; phylum Acidobacteriota; class Blastocatellia; order Pyrinomonadales; family Pyrinomonadaceae; genus UBA11740. The sequence goes on along the minus strand of DASWQK010000223.1, from coordinate 7,347 downwards.
GCTCGGCCGGGCAAATCGAGATTGAAAGTTTGATCGGCGTCGTTCTGAGTCAGCGTAGTCGTGTTGCCGGCCGTCTGTTTCAAACCGTGCGGAACAATTTCCATGGTCATCTCGACCGCGTCAGACTCAGTGTCGGTCAGGGCCTTCGCGAGCAGCGTCAGTTTCCCAACCTGATTTGCCTGCACGCGCCAGTCAACCCGATGCTCGCCATTCTGTTTGATGGTCACCGTCTCAGCAGGCGAATCGAGCAATTGCGCACCATTCAGATCGAGCGAAATCTTGGTCGCCTTGTCGCTCTTCAAGAAATTGTGCACGACACCGGAGATAGTTACCGTGTCGCCTTCAGTCAGAAAGCGCGGCATCTCGAGGCGCATGATCACGTCCTTGCGCGCAATCGTTTTCTGCACGGCCGATCCCACACGAGTGTCGGCAGTTACGCCACGCGCGGTCGCGCGCCACGTTGTCAGGTTGTCCGGCAGTTTGAAACTGACCGTCGCTTTGCCGTCGCCGCCGGTAACAACTTCGGGTTGCCAGAACGCTGTGTCTTTGAATTCCTTGCGGATCGTCGGCTCTGCGAAAGAACTTTCATTCTTGAAATCAGCGAGTTGATAAGAAGATTTATTTTTCGCGAGATCCGCGGGCTTTTCTCCGCCATAGCCGGTGAACGTGTAATGAATCGCCAGGCTGGTCTGCACTTCGTCGAAGCGCTTGCCGTAAAACTCGCGCTTGATGTTGCCGGCGGTCTCGGGCTGAATGCTGTAGATCGCTTCGTCAACAATTCCCAGACTTACTTCCGTGTTTGCGGCCGGCGATCCGTCTTCGTTGCGCGCCAGGATCGTATAAGACGCAACATCGCGGGGCTTGAATTCTTTCTTGTTCGGAACAATGTCCAGCTTCAGCATCTTGTCGCGCGCGGGCACGGCGATAAGCTGGCTCTGGCTGTACATGTCGTTGTCTTTCACGAACGAGACGTCGAGATAGACATTCGGTTCGTATTTGCGATCGATCGGAACGTCGATGACGATGCTACGTCCCGTAGAATCGATCTCGCGGACTGTTATCACTTCAGATAATTCTGTGGTCACCAGCAAATGGACCTTATCGGCGGGCAACATCGCCAGCACGTGCGCGGTCTCGCCCGGCTTGTAAGACTTCTTGTCGGGGACCAGCTTGATGGCTTTCTCGTCATAGTCCTGGTATTCAAAGTCAGACCACTCGCCCTTCTTATCGGGCGCCCAGAACGAGCCGCCGCGATTAACGATCTCTTTGCCGTTCTCGTTGATGATCGCTTTGACATAGATGCTGCCGGGCGAGGGAACTGTGAAGTCGTAAGTGGCGTTGCCCTGGTTGTCGGTGTTCACATCAGCCGAACCAAGTTCGCGCTCGTGTAGGACGTAGGTGACATCTTTGTATTTGTAGCCGTTGTTCTCGACTTCCTTCTCGACCTTCTCGTACTTCTGTTCGATGAATTTGAGGGTGACTTTTTCGGAGACTGCTTTGCCCGCGTAGTCGGCAGTCTTCACGCGAATCTTCGCCGCGTCGCCCTGGTAATAGAGAAAGCGTTCGGGATAAGCGTCGGCGACAGTTTTCCCGCGGGTGCCGATGAAGGAAGCCGCGCCCTGCATCTCGCGACGCGATGCGTCAGTGACCTGGGCTTCCAGGCGATATGAGTAATCCCATTCTTCTTTGTCTTCGGGCGCGGGCACCACGAACTCTACCGCGGCTTGTCCCTGCGAATTGATCTCGGCATCGCCTTCAGTCACCAGGTCGTTGCCGTAGTAACCCGAAGTCTCTGAGTCGCCGCCTGCATTTTCCGGGCCGGCGGCGTCGTCAAACTCGTCGCTTGAATCGTCGCCCCACCACCAGTGGTAATAGCGCTGCTTGTAAATGTAGTAGTGCACGTCCGCGTTCGTCACCGGCGCGCCGAAGAAGTAATTTGCACTAATAGTGAAGCGAACTTTCTCGCCGACCGCGGCGAACTCTTTCGGGCCTTTGACGGTGACTTTGAATTCCGGTTTCTTGTATTCCTGAACTTCGAAGTAGCCGCTGGATTTTGCGTCGCCGATGGTGGCCGTGATGTTGTAGCTGCCGAGCGGAGCTTCTTCCGGGAGATCAAGTTGAGCGCTGAAGGTGCCGCGATCGGAAAGCGGCAAATCCTTTTCGAAGATCTTTCCGTTGTTTGGATCTTCGACCGTCACGCTGACAGTTTTGCTGTCGAGCAACTTGTAACCGGCGGCGCCCCATTGACGCAGGATGCCTTTGAAGAAAACCGACTGAGCGGGCCGATAAATGGGCCGATCGGTATAGATATAGCTGGTCAGATCTTCTCCGGTCAGGACATCGTCTGCGCCACCTTCGCCGCCAAAATAAAAGGACTCGACATCCGAGATGACAAAGTTGTCGCGCTCGCGCGCCATGATTAGAAATGGATTCTTTTGTGACTCCTCGGGGTTGACATCCTCGGCCGGTGTTTCCGGCGGGTCGGGAATCTTTACCTCGGTTTTGAAAACGCCGGACTTGTCGGTCGAGCCGGTGGCGAGGGTTTTCTTTGCGTTGGTGACTTCGACGCTAACGCCTTCGTGCGGCGCGCCGGTTTTCCGATCGACGATGTAAACCAAAACCTGTCCATGCTTGTTCGTCTTTTCGATCATCGTGAGATTGGTGACGATCGCGATCGAGTAAGCTCGCATTCCTTCATTAACGGCTTCGATCAGGTAAACGCCTGGATCGACTTTGCCAAGCGTGATCATGCGGCTGTCGTATTCGTTTTCGAGCGCCGGCAGTTTCTCGCGCCAATCTTTTACTTTCTGATCGGGATTCAGCAGCGGCACGCGCGCGTAATCGGCAACGTTCAGTGGGGTGCGCGTCGCTTCCGGTTCTTTGCGAAACTTTTCATTGAAAGTCTCTCGATGCTGTTTCAGCAGATGCGTGCGCACGTAGTCCCTGACGGCAGAGAAAAGCGAAATCTTCAGGCGATGCGTACGCTCGAGGAGCGAGACGCGGGCGCCATACCCTCCGGCGATCGCTTCTTTTTCCTGCTCGCCCATCTGGTGCGGATCGTCGAGCTGCTTGAAAAACTTGTTCGGGTCCTTGACGCGGTAGACGCGAAAATCCAGATAGTCGATGTTTTGATAGCTGGCCCACAGCCGCGCGGACTCGTTCGGCGAATAAGTGCGGTTCGTCGTCAGCGAAAAATATGGTTTAGTGCTGGCAACGGTTGGGGTCTCTGGCTCGGCCGCGGGCGCGGCACTGGCCGGGATGGCGCGCGAACGAATGATGTTAAAGCCGAAGACCGAAGCGACGAGCGCCAGATAGACGATGCCGGTTGCAATGTACCGGCGAAGACGAGGACTGGTTTCAGACATTGATCGTTCCCTCAGGAATCCGGAAAAGGATGTGTTTAGAGGCGGCACTTGCGCCGCCTGCGCGGACAAGTCCGCGCTCTAAACGGTTTGACATGATTTCAAACAAGATTTTCACTGCAAGATCTTCAATCGATAAAAGCCCAAGAAATTCCTATTGCTCTCAACCGGACGCCAACGCGGATCGGGATGACGGTCAAGCACGGACAGCTCGACCTTCTTTACGGTTCCTTTGTCTGTTGGCGATGAGCCGGTGTGATAGACCACCCAATCGTTAGCGCTGTTCGGCGCGATACGCGCGGGGCCGAGAAAGATCATTACGTGATAGGGAAACTTCTGGACCCACGGTTGGTAAAAGAAAAGCAGATCACCGGGCTGCGCCTCGCGACGATCGCGCGTGACGAAGGTGCTATTGAAATTCTTGAGCGATCGTCCGTCGGCAAATTCAGAGAATCTGCCGTTTCGTAGATCGCTCTCCTGGAACGATCCAAAATCAGTCCGAAAGATTTTTTCGCCGAGCGGGTTATTGTCGAGATTTAACTCGCCAACGTCAGCGGCGACTGTTTCGTAGCCCGGCCCCATCTTTTGGAACCAGATCCGATCGTGGTGTCGCAGCGCTTCGCGAATCGCAAACCGCGCCAGCCCGGCACAATCGCGCTGCTCAGCGTTCCATTGATCGCTTGGTTGATAGAATTGGGTTTCTGCGATTGCGGTAAACCAGCGGCGAAAGCTGTCGCGATCCTGATAGGTGCGCAGCTCTTCAACATCAGGAATGCCGTCGTTATCGGAATCAATTAGCTGTGCTTTCGAACTTGAATCTGACGCATTCGCGAAGTTGCTTGCTGCTGTCTGCTTACTACTTTCTGCCTTCTGCGTCTTTAAGGCGGGTGCCCCTTCTAACTTTCCGGTACGGCGCAGCCGGGTGAAACTCCAGGCGAGCGATGCGGTGGAAACAAAGATAATGCTCGCCAGCGCTAACCAGCGTTTTGAAGGGGCACGCATTTGCAGGGGCTCTAGCATTGCCGCCTATTATTACGTTGTAGCAGGCTCGCCGAGTACGCGGATGCTATCACGTCTCGGGCAGGTCAACCACTGCTATCTTTTGGTTACTACGCCGAAGGGCTACGTGGATTTCCTCAGTCGCGGATCGATGTTAAGCTGCGCGACGTCCCCTTGGTTTAGCGTCGGGCTACCGCCCGCCAGCGATCGCCGGGCAGTAGCGCGACGCTAAACGAATCGACGAGAGCGTTTCGTTCATGCCGAAAGTTGAAACAAATCCCGCAGCTATTCTGGAAGCCATCAGGAAGATCGATGTCCTCTCTGAGCTGCTCGAAGACAAAAACAAGAACAACCTGAGGATGATTGCCGAAGGCAAGGAAGCCGGCGGCAAACAGATCGGCCCATACGCGCGTCTGCTGACTTACTCACCGGGTGAAGCAGTCATGCACGAAGGCGAGTGGGGCGGGAACACATTTTATTTTTCGCTCGATGACGAACTGAGCGTGCTGGCTGCGGACGACGAGGGTGAAGCAAGAAAAGTCGGAGCTGTCCCACCGGGAACTTGTTTTGGCGAAATGTCGATTCTCGCGGGCGTGCCACGCAACGCCACGATTCTTTCTTCTGATAACGGCAAGGAAGCGACGGTCCTGGAAATGGTGCGACCGGCTCTGCGCCTCTTAAGATCGCTCCGGAAATTCGCCGAGAGAATTGACACCACCTATCGCAGCCATGGGCTGGCGAATACGATTGATCAATTACAGGCAGTCACTGGCGACACTCTCTCGCCGGTTGATCTGGTTGCGGTGGGCAATCTGTCGCAGTTCATGGCGTATGGCAAGCACCACCTGCTTGTCAAAGAGGACACCCCAATCGACAGGTTGATTCTGATGCGCAGCGGCTGGCTGCGGCGAGTGCGCGGCGTGCCAATTTACAAAGAGGTAACCGAAGGGGCGGGCGCCGCCTCGAGCTCCCTGATTCCTGAAGATTTTCTCGGCGCCGGCAATTGTCTCGGACTGGAAGCGCTCAGTGGACAGACGACGTGGCAATACTCAGCAGAGTTAATGGCGAGATCGGAAGTACTCGAGATTCCTTTGAGCGAGCTAAGTGCTGATCGAGCGTTGTGCGATCGAGTCGCCAGCGCCTTTGCTGCCTTTTCGCTGGCAGATGATGACACCGGCCTCCGCGCCCACGCCGATAAAGCATCGTTGGCCGCTGCGGAAAAAGAGATCGCGACCGGGGTCGTAGATGGGGTCAATCTGCTGGTGATGGACATGGACCTCTGTGTGCGTTGCGGCAATTGTTCATTGGCCTGTCACAAGGTTCATGGACAGTCTCGACTGTTACGTCGTGGCATTCACATTGAGCGCCCGGTGAAGGTTGGAAGTACAGCCAGTCAACATGTCCTGTCTCCTTCAGTCTGCATGCACTGCAAAGATCCGGAATGCCTCACTGGTTGTCCGACCGGCGCGATCTTTCGGGATTCCCAGGGCCAGGTCGATATCGAACCGCAGACGTGTATCGGCTGTTTCGATTGCGCGACGCAATGTCCTTACAACGCGATCACGATGGTGCCTCGCGAAGCGCCGCCGATTGTCTCGCCCGATTTTCTGACGCGGATCAAAAACATTTTCAGCGTCATTGCTCCCGCGCCGGCGCCAATCGCTGAAGCCGACGATATGATCGCCATCAAGTGCAATCTCTGCGAGCACACGTCGCTTAATCCGGAGGGCGCGTCGCGTCCTGCCTATTCATGCGAAGAAAATTGTCCCACTGGTGCGCTCGTGCGCGTGAATCCGCAGGAGTATTTCGGCGAGATCGAAAAAACGCTCGGGCTGATCTTTCGCGATCAGACGCATGCGATTGGACGGAACATACACCAGAGCGATCCGGTGGCGCGTCTTTGGCACATCGGCGGAGTTATTGGCGCACTGGCAATAACCGTGGTGATCGCTTGGGCAGCGTTACATTACGGTTTCAATCAATCTTTGCGCGGAACGTGGTTGACGATGCGCTGGGTGACGGGACTGTTGGGACTGATTGGGATGGCCGGAGTGATGACTTATCCGGCACGCAAGCAAGTCTATCGCAGACGCGCCGGTGCTCTGCGCTACTGGCTACTTGCGCACATCTATCTCGGCGTAATCGTTGGAATTGTTTTACTGATTCACGGTGGCAGCCATGGCGGCGGATTGCTCACGATGACCTTGATGCTCTGGTTCGATGCGACCATCTTGACGGGGCTCTTCGGTGTCTTTTGTTATGTAATAGTTCCTCGCATTATGACCAGTATAGAAGGCGATCCTTTGTTGATTGAGGATCTGGAACACCGGCGAGTTGAACTGCGGAGTGAACTCGGAACGATCGAAAGCAAAGCCAATGAAGAAACCCGCCGGTTGATCCAGAGTAAAGTGCGCCGTCATTTCTCTTCGCTTGCTTATCTGTTGAGGCAATACCTCCGGCGCGAGGAATTAACGATGTCTCTGGCCAAAGCCCGGCTGCACTTCAAAGCGGAAATGGCTGCGACGGTTGAAAAGGAAGAGCGGAACCTGCTCTTGAAAGCGATCGAGCGCTCAGCCACGCTGCGCCGCGTTGAGGCGTTAATCTATCTCCATCGGCTGCTGAAGGTCTGGGTCGCGCCACATGTGATTTCGACGTCGGCAATGCTGGCGCTGATGATTGTGCATATTGTGCAAGTGGTCTTCTTCAACGTGAGGTGAATGACAGATTATTTTCCATTTGTCATTGGACATTTTTCATTTGGTAATTTGCAGGAGCGTGCGCGACGTGGCCGATGAGGTCAGTACCGCCTGCGTTAGCAGGTGGGTTAAGGCGTCGACTCCAGACGTCTTCGGTGTGTTCCGGATCCATCCGCTTACGCGGATGGTACTGACCTCACGCGCCATGAATCAGCAAATGACAGATATTATGCCAAATGAGAAATAATTTCCTGACCGTTCCGCACTGACTCAACTCGGCATGGAAGCAA
>DASWQK010000222.1:0-5621 GCA_036403735.1 Pyrinomonadaceae bacterium | reverse complement strand
CGGTGCGTTATGCCCTCGCCTATCCGGATGCGGTCGAAAAACTACTGTTGGAAAGCGCGCCTCTTAATTTCGCCTCGTCAGCTTGCGCGCTCTTGCGCGGCGCGGCGGCCGAGTACCGCGCGATCGGGAAACCGGAGCTGGCGGAGCAGTGCTTAAAGGCCGCCGATGCGGGGCGCCCGCTGGAGTCCCTTATTGCCGACTCGATCAATCTAACGAATGACCTGGGCGCGCGGCGCAATAATTTATATGTTCATGGGGCGGACAAGGATTTCTTCGAGCGGCTGCGCGCCTCCTCCTCGTTGCCGCCCGAATTGTGGAAGAGGAGCGGCGTACATCAGGGTAAGCTTTTCGATGAAGGTAAACTGTTCGAGTCCTTGCTGCGGAGACTGTCTGAGATCAAGTGTCCGACGTTGCTGCTCAAAGGCAGATACGACCTGGCGATGGCGGACGATCAAGTTGCGGTTTTCCGCCGAGAAGTGAAGCAAGGGAAAGTCGTAGTGTTCAAGAGCAGCGGACATTTCATTCATTTCGAAGAACCGGCACGCTATGCCGGCGTCGTAACCCGCTTTGTGACTGCGGAGCGATGAACCTGAAGCGCTGCGCGCTTCCTTTACGTTATGCCGAACAACTCGGGTATGAAAGTCGGGGTCAAGCAGAGAGGCCTCCTTAGCCGTCGGAGTTGATTAACTTCGGAGGGCTATTAACGACTCGCCGGCTGGCGGCTCAAGTTTGGTCATCGAGTTCTTAGAGTCACCTCATCGCTGACCTAGACACCTTTTTATCGACCGTTTGTTTTGCTTTCTAGCCATTCAGAAGATTGGCTTCGCTGGTGCTGAAGTCGCGATTCACTCGGTTCACCCCATGGTGATTTCAGAGCCACTTGTTGAAAATTACTCGACCCGAGATCGAGCCCGACGTAAACTATGCTCATGCAGATGTCTCCTTTCCTTAACTGACGCATGAAGCTTTTGTAAATCACAGTTGCGCTGCCGCGCGGCCGCGTCAACTCCGCCGTTCGGCGGCTTTCGTCCTTAAATTGAAGGCTAAAACCGAAACTTATGATGAATTATCAGGTGGTCACCAAAAGCGTCAGCTCGCAGCCGCTCGCTGCAGTGCGGCGCCGCGTGCGTATTGGAGAGGTTGGTAAAGCATGGGGGCCGGCACTTGATCTCGTCTGGGAATTTCTCCGCCAGCATGAAGGCTTGCGGACGGACGGCCATAATTGCTTCCTTTACCATCACCCTGCGCGAGGCGCAGCAGAGATGGTCGCCTACTTCGGCGTGCAGGTTATTCGGCCCTTTCCGGACGCCGGCGAAGTAGTCTGTACAGAGACCCCCGCGGGCGAGGTCGCCATGACTACGCATTTCGGTAGCTATGGCAAACTGGCAGGCGCGCATGCAGCGATCAACTCGTGGCGCGCGGCAGGCGGCCGCACTTCCGCATGTTCGTGGGAGATCTACGGCGATTGGACCGATGACGAAGCGAAGCTCGAGACGCAGGTCGTCTATTTGTTGAAGTAGAGCCGCGTTCCATCAACGCGCCGCCGAACAAATCGTGGACGCGCGCGGCGGCGTGTTTCGCAACTTAACGCAAAGCATCGCCGTGCTAAAACAATTCCTTAAATGGGGTTTTCTATTTGGCTTAATCGCCGGCAACGTTGTCGCACAACGTCCTGCCGATCACGCTGAACGATTTAACCCCGCTGGCGAATATCATCCTTTCAACCGACCGGCCGATAGTTTGGACCTTCAATTCCATTTGCGGGTTCGCTACAAACGTCGCATCCTCGTGGCCTGGGGAGACCTCTACGGTAGCGATAGTCGATTTTACAAATTCAGGTCCGTCTCGGTTACAGAAAAACATTTGCGCTTCGCAACGCAGCGTCTTCACGGCGTCACGTACACTTTTGAAGGTACATTTCTTCGCGGCGGCAACTTTGCAACGCAAGATCCGCCGCTTGGATCATTTCCGTTGCAGGGAACGTTGCGCAAATTCGTCCACGGCAAGAAAGCCATGGAGCTCACTACTTCGTTTGTATACTATGTTGGTTGTTGACGCGTCTCCGTTGCAGCTGTTGCCGAAGAAATCGTTGGAAGCCAGCGGCGGGAGCGTGTTTGTCAACTAGAACGATCCGGCGGAGGGTGCTTCGATTCGCGCCGCTGCGTCAACTCCACTATTCAGCGGCTCACCTAAGAGGTGCTGGTTGAAAATACTCTTCGTGACCTTACAAATAGTCGTATCAGCAACTATCGCGCTGAGCCAGATGAAGGGCACAAGTAACTACGCCGAGTTCTTGCTGCCACAGATCCCCACTTCACAGACTCCTGCCATGGACAAACCATCTCAGGTGGATGCGGTAATGGCTCGATGGTCTAAGGGCAAGACGCCGGGAGCCGCGGTGATTGTTATCCAGGATGGTCGGGTGTTATACGAAAAAGGATACGGCTTGGCTGACCTGCAAACCAAGAAACCCATTAGCCCTACTACTTTATTTGATATTGCATCCGTCTCTAAGCAATTCACCGCGATGGCGGTAATGATTCTCGTTGAGCGGGGCAAGTTGAGTTATTCGGATACCCTCTCCAAATTTTTCCAAGGGTTTCCACCTTACGCGCAGCAGGTTACGATTAGACATTTACTAAACCAAACATCGGGCATTCGCGATTACACCCTTCAGTGGGGTGAAAGTAAAAAGCTCAAGGGCAACACACCACGCACGTCTGAAAATGTCGTTAGATTTCTCGCCCGACAGCAACAGCTTGAATTCAATCCCGGTCAGAGGTGGGAATACAGTAATTCTAATTATGTACTTCTGGCCAGCATCGTTAGCAAGATAGCAGGCGTATCATTCCCTCAATTCGTTAAAAAGAATATCTTCCAGCCACTGGGTATGAATGACTCTTTCGTTTATGACGCAACAGCACCCAAAAGTGCAGCTCAGGCGACAGGCTACGTTTCTCAAGGAAGTGGTTTCATACCCGCGGAACGCAACCCGGAAAATTACGTGTATGGTGACGGGCAGGTCAACAGCACGATCGAAGATATGTATAAATGGGATCTGGCTCTCTATACAGATGAGCTAGTCAAAGCATCAACACTCGCAGCGGCGTTTACTTCAGGAAAATTGAATGACGGGACGCCTATCAGCTATGGGTTTGGCTGGGGACTCGGGAAATATCGCGGCTTGCACTTTGTCTCGCACGGTGGAGATACGGATGGCTTCGTGGCACAAATCACGCGATTCCCGGAACAACACTTCACTGTCGTGCTGTTATCTAACTTCGAGCAGTTCCCGCCGGCCTTTGCCATCAGCAACAAGATCGCCGGCATTTATCTTGCTAATAAGCTGACGCTGCCTGTGTCGCTAAAACCAATACCTGGTCTCTTGAGTAGCTATGCGGGCAAATATAGTTTGTATGATCTTGTACTAAAGGTCACTCTCGAAGACGGCGCGCTTTGGCTAATAGCTCCGAATCAGAAGAAACTTAAACTTAGACCCGCATCCCAAGATGAATTCATCATTGAGGAGAGTCGTGGCGAATCAAGTGTTGGCTTCAACAGAAACGATCAAGGCGCAATCACAAGCCTGAGCTTATTGGATCAGAATGGGATTATTCTGTCCAGAGAGTAACGTCATTCGATGTGCCGGTCTCCGATGAACAGGGCCGCCGAACAAATCGCTAGACCGGAGCGCGGGGATCGTGTTTCACATCGTGACTGGTCCGGCCATGCTTGATTGAATTCGCGCCGCCGCGTCGACTCAAGCGTTATGCTGCGTCCCTTTGGAAGCAAAATATGAGCATCTCGATTCTTGCCACCGTGCTTCGCGCGATGTGGTTCATTGGTGAGATAACTCATGCCTACCATCGGAAGGTCACGCTTGCCAAAGATTGGGACAGGTCATCTTTGAAAATCCTGAAGTTGGCTACACTAGCTGTACCTGTCGGGGTCATTGTAGGCTTCACCGATGTCGGACACATCCACACCGAAGGCAATTTTCTGGGAGCATTCGGATTCGCCCTGATGCTTTTAGGTGTCTCTATTCGATGGGTAGCGATTCACACTTTGGGCAGGTACTTCACTCGCACCGTCACCATCATGGACGATCACCGCATTATTCGCAGCGGCTTGTACCAGTATCTGCGTCACCCTTCTTATGCGGGATCCTTGCTTGGGGACCTTGGTTTAGGAATGGCGTACTCAAATTGGCTCAGTATCGTTATCATTTTTGTGCCTAATCTCGCGGCGTCGCTTTACCGCATCAGTATTGAGGAGGATGCGCTGTTGGAGAATTTCGGTGACGAGTATTTTGAGTACGCCAGAAGCACAAAGCGTCTGATCCCGAAGGTATATTGAGTGGTTCATCCCCCGGCAGCATATCAAATCGTTGGGCGCGATCGGCGGGAGCGTGTTTCGGAAACTCAGACGTTCGGCGCTAACGAGTTACCAACCAGGATTGAGAGATAAGTTGAGAATAATCTTTTTGCTGTTGCTCATGACTGTTGCTTCGAGCGAGGCAGCAGTCGCGCAGAATAACTCTATCAACGAACTGCGGCAGATGTTTGACTATGACCAGAAGTTGCCGCTTGACGTCAAGGAAGTCGGATTTAGGGACAGTGATGGTGTCCGCATCCATGACATCAATTATGCGAGTCCCAAGTTTGGACGGGTTACCGCTTATCTCGTTGAGCCTTCTGTCAAAGGCAAGTATGCGGGCATCGTCTTCGGTCATTGGGGATACGGGAATCGCACGGAGTTTCTTCCCGAAGCGATATTGTACGCAAGAGCAGGCGTTGTCTCACTCTTGATTGATTATCCGTGCGTTCGCCCCGCCCCATGGCGTCGGTGTGAACCCGATGACAAGCCGGAAGCCGTTCGTGATAACTATGCGGCGACAGTGATTGATTTACGTCGTGGCATAGACTTGCTCCAGGCGCGCTCCGACGTTGATTCAAATCGTATCGCTTACGTCGGTCATAGCACTGGCGCACAATGGGGCGCGATTCTTTCGGCGATAGATAAGCGCGTCAAAGCCGCTGTGTTGATGGGCGGCATCCCAACCGAAGCTACCATAATACTTGAGAGTGACGACCCGGAGTTTGTGGATCTTCGTAAGACTACCCCCAGGGAGCACTTGGATAAATACTTCAAGACCATTGCCGTGATGGACGCCATAAACTATGTGCCTTATGCCGCGCCAACTCCTCTGCTGTTTCAATTTGCTCGGTATGAAAGATATTTCAATGAAGCGGCAATGCTCAGATATGCACGAGCGGCGAGCGAACCGAAAATCGTTGAGTGGTACGATACCGGGCATGATCTTAATGATGTTCAAGCTCTCATCGATCGAGCTAGGTGGCTGCAAACACAAATCGGCATCAGACCGGTCGTGCCAATCTTGCAGAAGAAATTAAGCACCAGCAAATGAAAGTTGTCTGTTACCTGAAGCCCGCGCAGAACAAATCATTGCAGGTGAGCGCTGGCACTCTCAACCGAAGGGCTATGGCTCAAGGGCGAAGGACGGTAACTTCCGCAACTGCTGCGGTGGCGAGAGGCAGCCTTCGGGTTGGAAATCACTGTGCGGCTCGAAGACGATGATCTTTGAGACGCGCCGCTTCCGT
>DASWQK010000221.1:0-9953 GCA_036403735.1 Pyrinomonadaceae bacterium | reverse complement strand
ATGAAAGAACAAGTCGTCACATCTCGCGGCGCGCGCCGCTCAGCTACGCAACAGAAGGGTTTCGTGCAACGGCCGGCGCGACGCGGCGGCGCACCGGCTGCGCGCTCAATAGATTTCTCGCCTCGAGCACTCTTTGCCTATGTGCCGAAGGCTCTGAAATTCGTACTCGCAATTCTTATCCTGGTTACCTTGTTCGTCGGCTATCGGGTGGCCGCATCCGCTGCGCTCTTCCAGGTTCAAAGTATCGACGTAACCGGCACGTCCCGAACGTCTGCGGACGAGATTTCCGGTCTGACGCGCCGCGCGACCGCGCGCACGGGCGTGTGGCGGGCAGACCTTGCCGCGATCAGCAGCGAACTCAGTAGATTGCCCGGAGTGAAGCGGGCAGTCGTCACGCGCGTCTTGCCCGACCGTTTGCGCGTCCGGGTGACGGAACGCGTGCCCATCGCCGTGGTCCGAACGTCCGCGGGACACTTTGTCTGGGTAGATGATGATGGGGTCATGTTGGGCGAGATGAAACCCGACGATCGCATGCCGGCGTTTTTCATCCGGGGTTGGAACGAAGAAGGCGGCGATGATGCCCGCAAAGAAAACCTCGAGCGCATACAGAAGTACCTCGAGCTGGTCCATGACTGGGATGCGGCTGGTCTTTCGCAACGCGTGAGCGAAGTCACGTTAATCGATACGCGCGATGTTCGAGTGCAACTTGCCGGAAGTGATTCGCAGATTGAGGTGAGACTTGGATCGCAGGATCCGGGCCCGCGCTTACAGATCGCGCTCCAGGCTCTTGACACGTACAAGCAAACGCCGCGCGGATCCTCGATCACCTATGTTGACTTACAGACTGGACGAGTGGTCATTGGATTCAGCTCTGGAAATAAGTCGGCGACTGATCCAGTTCCGCAGCCGTCGACGGACAATGAGGCGAAACTGAAGAGTGCCGGCGCTAATCCGAGAGGGAACCAGGCGGAAGCACCTGCAACCGGCAAGGGTCAAAAAGAACAGGACACGCGAAAAGCGTCCGCGCCGAAGGCGGCTGGACCAGCGCTGCGATTTCGCTAACCCGATGGTTTGAACTTGAGCAGAGATTACTAAATGGCTAAACGAACAAATCACACGATCGGTCTGGACATCGGCACCAGCAAAGTGACTTGCATCGTTGGCGGTCCGAGTGAAGAGGGAATCGTCGAGATTCTGGGCATCGGCGAATCAGAATCGCGCGGCCTGAGAAAAGGCGTGATCGTAAATCCCGACGCCGCGGTCGAAGCAATTAAACGCGCGGTCGAAGAAGCTGAGCGCATGAGCGGTGTTCAGGCCGAAGAGGTGACGATCAATCTCGCGGGTTCACACATCATGGGATTCAACGGTCAGGCAATCGTCGCCGTGGCGAGTCGCGACCGCGAGATCACCGCCGACGATGTGCGCCGCGCGATTGACTCAGCCTGTGCGATTCAACTTCCCGCCGGTCGTGAAATCGTGGACCGCCTGCCGCAGGAATTCATCGTCGACGATCAAGATGGAATCAACGATCCAGTAAGCATGACAGGGGCCCGTTTGGCGGTGAAAGTTCACATCGTAACGAGCCCGGTCACCGCGCGCCAAAACGCAATTAATGCTGTAAATCGGGCCGGATTGATCGTTGCCGACATGATCCTTGAGCAATTGGCAGCTGCCGAAGCGACGCTGACTGACGACGATAAGGAATACGGTTCCGCGCTGGTCGATATCGGGGCCGAGACAACCGGGCTGTGCGTCTATCAACGTGGCGCAGTGCAACACACGGCGGTGTTTCCGCTCGGCGGATCGCACTTTACCAACGACATCGCTTTTGGTTTGCGCACTCCAATTCCGGAGGCTGAACGCATCAAGCGCTCGGTTGGCTGTGCTTCGAGCGCATCGTTGAGCGATGCCCAGCGGAGCGAAATGGTCGAGGTGCCTTCGGTTGGCGGCCGCGCGCCGCGGCAACTGTCGCGTCAGATTCTCTGCGATATTCTGCAGCCGCGTGCCGAAGAAGTTTTGATGCATGTGTCTGACGAAATTCGCGACTCAGGTTGGAATCGCCAGCTATCGAGTGGCGTGGTTTTGACCGGCGGCGGCGCGTTGCTCGACGGCATGGTTGAGATCGCTGAACAAGTCTTTGACGCGCCGGTGCGGGTCGGTTATCCGGAGCGTGATCGCTTCGGAGGTTTGATCGAAGACATTCAAAGTCCGGCGTGGGCGGCGGCTGCGGGACTCGCATTAGTTTCGCAACGCGCGCACGCGCTCGAGCAACGATCTGGATCAGCAAAGCGTGGTGGAAGTGGACGCTTGACGCACTTCGTTTCGAAGTTTCGTAACCGTTTTAGTAGTAGTATTTTTTAACCAAGTGTTGTATGCTGGCGGCCCGTTGGCACAATATATTGTCCGCAAGATATAGAGGTCGATGGTCCAGCCAGCCCAAAATAAACGAAAGAGGCAGTGGAAGCCTTCCAAGTTTGGAAGAGAGGAAAGAACGATGACACCTGAAGTACGCGAACCCGGCAAAGGCATTAATATTTTTATTGATGATGAACCTCCCATCACCGGAGCTCGCATAAAAGTGATTGGTGTGGGTGGTGGTGGCGGCAATGCAGTCAATCGAATGATTGATGCCGGAATTGAGGGAATTGAGTTCATCGTTGCGAACACTGACCTGCAAGCGCTCAAGCGTTCGCGAGCATCGGTGAAGATTCAACTCGGCGGCCGTTTGACCAAAGGCCTCGGCGCCGGTGCGGATCCGGAAGTTGGCCGGCAGGCAGCGCTGGAAGATACGGACAAGATCATCGAAGTCCTTGAAGGTGCGGACATGGTCTTTGTTACCACCGGTCTCGGTGGCGGCACCGGCACTGGAGGCGCGCCGATTGTCGCATCCCTGGCTACGGAGTTAGGCGCGCTGACCGTCGCGGTCGTCACCAAGCCATTCAACTTTGAAGGTCGCCGGCGTCTGCAGCAGGCCGAACACGGACTCAGCGAACTGCATGAATCGGTTGATACGGTTATCACGATTCCAAACGAACGCTTGTTTAATGCGGTCGCCCAGACGGCGTCTGTAACTGACGCGTTCAAGACCGCGGACGACGTGCTGCGGCAGGCGGTGCAGGGAATCAGCGATTTGATCACCGTTCCGGGATTTATCAATCTTGATTTTGCCGACGTGCGCACGATCATGCAGGGAATGGGTATGGCCTTGATGGGTACGGGCTACGCGCGCGGTGAGAATCGAGCCGTTGAAGCCACGCAGGAAGCAATCTCGTCGCCCTTGCTCGAAGAAGCTTCGATCAAAGGCGCGCGCGGCGTGCTCATAAACATCACCGGCGGTCATGATCTGACGCTGTATGAGATTAACACCGCTGCATCCATTGTTCGCGAGGAAGCGGACGAAGACGCGAACATAATTTTCGGCCACGTCATCGATGAAACGATGGCGGATGCGATGAAGATTACCGTCATCGCGACCGGCTTCCGTCACGAAACTGCAACGGTCACGCTGCCAACCGGAGTGCAGATGCCGCTGACGACGCCGCCGCGATACGCGCCGCGATCGCCAGAAGAGTTTCCGGCGACGCACCATTCGAAGCGGGTCGACGATCTGGACGTGCCGACATTTATCAGAAAGAAAGCAGATTAAGGATTTATTGTTGACTTGAATTGGCGACTGGAGCGCAATTTCCCGGTTGCTACTAAATGCTACTGAGCCCGAAGACGCTGGCGCACCAGGACATCAAATTGCTCTGCGAGATATCTGTGGTTCTCACGTCGGGCATTAGAGATTTTTGTTAGATTCGAGCTTTGCGTTTTCCCCCTCAGTCGTGTAGCATGACGCCCAATCCCTGAAGTTACTTAATCTAACGGGTCAGTTCGTTATCTCTCCTCGGAAGGCTGCAGCCTGCGGCTTGTTATTTCTGACTGCCGGCTGAGTTGGACTCAGGGTTGGCAATTATTCTTTTTTTCATTTGGAGGAAGTATTGTGAATCGCAAACTTATCAGGACGACGCTGGCCGACGTCAAAGCGAGGCGCGAGCAAGCGCAACAGCATCGCCCCAATGGCGTCGCACAATCCGGCATGGGCCAGCCGCGCCCCGGCCAGCCGCCGCCGCCTTCGTCGCAGATGCGGAAGCGTCAGCCACCTGCAACTGAGACACACGCCGAAATCTACTACTATAAGAAACAGATTGATGCTCATACGCCGATGGTTTTAGTGCTTGAAGATGGTGAAGAGATCGAGGGAACGATTGAGTGGTACGATCGCGGTGCGTTAAAGATCAATCGACGGTCGGCGCCAAATCTGCTCGTGCTCAAGCGTCACATTAAATATATTTACAAGGCCGACGAGCGCATGCCGCAGATGTCGCGCGTCGAAGACAACTCGCCTCACGCCACTGAATCTTAATCTTCGCAGGGCGCGACCATCTCACGTCGCGCCCGCGAATTTGCCTGATGGATACTCTGAAGCAGGATTCTGCTGAGTTTGTGTCGGCGCTCCCGCGCGTCGGCATCACCATGGGAGACCCCGCCGGAATCGGTCCCGAAGTCGTCCTCAAAGCTGTTGCTGAAGAAGAAGTTCGCGCTGTTTGTCAGCCAGTCATAATCGGCGACGCTCAGCTGCTGGCTCATACCGCGCGCACGCTCGACTTACAATGCGGTTACCAGATCGTGCGACATGATGAGGAACTGCCGAGGCGATCGACTGAACCGATAATTTTTCATCTCAACAATATTCAGGGTCACGTCGAGCCGGGAGTTGAATCAGGTGCAGCCGGAAAGGCTGCGGGTGGCTACATCGAAGCCGCCGTCGCACTTTGTGCGTCAGGAAGCATCGACGCGATCGCGACGGCCCCAATCAACAAGCGGGCATTATTTCTCGGAGGGTACAGCTTCCCCGGCCATACTGAGTTTCTCGCACAGCTGACGAGCACTGACGACTACGCGATGGGATTTGTCGCCGCGAACCTGCGGGTGGTCCTGATCTCTACCCATGTGCCTTTGTCGCAGGCGATCGGACTGGTCAGGCGAGAGCGGTTTGAGAAGACTATTCGCCTGGCCCATCACGAGCTGCAACGTTGGGGTATCGAGAACCCCCGCATTGCCGCCGCTGCCCTGAATCCGCACGGAGCTGAGGGAGGGTTATTCGGAATTGAAGAAGCGGCCGAAATTCTGCCGGCGGTTGAGAGTTGCAGAGTCATGGATCGGATTAACGTCAGCGGTCCCTACTCTGCCGACACGGTTTTCCTGCGCGCATCGCGCGGCGAGTTTGATGCGGTGATCGCGTGCTATCATGACCAGGCAATGATTCCGGTTAAGTGCCTGTCATTCGGGGAAGCGGTTAACGTCACTTTGGGTTTGCCGTTCATCCGCACCTCAGTCGATCACGGCACTGCATTTGACATCGCGGGTAAAGGAATCGCTGAACACTCAAGCATGGTTGCCGCAATAAAGCTCGCGGCGGAGCTTTCATTAAAATCGGGCGAGAGCGCGCGTGCGGTCGAGGCGGCATAAGGAATCAATTGGGCGACACTAACTTAAAAGGACGGGTGCTGGTTGCTGATGACGATCCGGCGATCCTGCGCCTGGTGACCACAATCCTGGAAAAGGAAGGCTTCACGGTCCTCGGCGCGCGTGACGGGAAGGAAGCCTATAAGGCGTTGCAGGAACATTCGGATATCACCGCCGCCGTCTTTGACGTCGTGATGCCGCACATCCCCGGACCGGAGTTGGTGCGGTACATGAGAACCGAAAAACGCTTCAATAAGATTCCGGTGATGATGATGACTGCCGAGCAGGATCCAAAACTATCGCGCGATAGCTTCGCCGCCGGCGCCGTGGTGTTTCTTCCCAAGCCATTTACGACGGCCCAGCTTCAGACGATGCTGCGCATGCTGATCGGCAAGGCGAAGGGCTGAACCCGTCAGCGGCCCGCGCGTAAGCAATCCCGACGCGTCGGGACTCCCTCACGGTCCGGCTTCTGAAACGAGGAGATCAAATTATGTCAAAGCGAAATCTACTGATTACTTCGTTGATAATTCTTGTTGTCATGTGCGGAATTGTCATTACGACGACGCGCGCCGCCGGCGATCTGACTCCAAAAGAAGCGCGCCGCCTGATTGCGCGGTTGGCTGGAATCCAGTTGCCGTCTGACGCCGTGCGCGTCAAAGAAGTTTCGGCGACGGGAAACTCTGCAACCGTGGTGGCCCAGGTCGAAACGGCGTTTCGGTTTGATAAGGGCGGCGACGGCAAATGGCGAGTCGCGGAAATTCGCACCGGCGATCGTCGTTGGGAAGACGTCGATCTGCTGGTCAAGGCTTTGAATGTAGAGAAGACCGCGCGGGCCCGCGCAGAACTGGAATCGATTGCTACCGCGCTCGAATCGTTTCGCCGTGAACGCGGATCGTATCCCGAATCGAAGAGCGAAGCGGCGCTGATCGACAGTCTCAATCCGCATTACCTCGCGCGCGTGATTCGCGTCGATCCCTGGCACCAGCCCTACGAGTACGAGGGCACGCACGCGTCGTTTGTCTTGCGATCAGCAGGACCGGATGAGAAGCCCAACACAGCGGACGACGTCGTCGTTTCGCGGTGACCGCGCGACAAGCGAATCAAATCTCCATTAGATCCTTGCCAACGATAGTCCGTCCGTTGAAGTGTTTCCGCACGCCTTCCGACCATTGTTCATCAGTGATGGAAGCGTCGTCGCCCGGAACAAAATGTGTCAGCACCAAAGTCTTCACCTCTGCTTGCGCCGCAATGCGCCCTACGTCTTCAGTCGAAGTATGAGCCGCCAACAAGTGCTCGCGCAGTCGTGTCGACCCCGGGTTCTGCTTGATTAACTTTTCGATCGCCGGCAGGTACATCGCTTCATGAATCAGCACGTCGGCGCCTTTCGCGAACGTCGCCAATTCAGGAGCATATGCAGTGTCACCGGAAATCACGACGGAACGATCCTTTGTCTCCAGGCGGTAAGCATACGATTGCGTGATGGGCGGATGGCGCGTGCGACACGAGGTGACCTTCACATCGTCGTTTTGCATGACGGCGCCCGCTCGATCGAATTCATGGACCATTAGTAACTTCCGCGGATCAGTCATGCCTTCATCGACGATTCGCGTGTCAATGTCGAACTTCATGTAGCTGAAGAAATCGCGCGTCATCTTTTTAAGCCCGACTGGTCCATATGCATCGACATGCGGAGATTGCTTGGCTACCCAAGCGTTGTAAAACAGCCCGCCAAACTCCAAATCATGATCCGAATGCAGATGTGTGATGAAGATGTAGCGCAGCCGATCGAGCGCCACGCCCGCTTTTATCAATTGTCGTGAAACGCCATAGCCACAATCGATTACATAAGGAACGTTATTGATAAGAAGTAACGTTGAAGGATTGCTGCGGCCGCTGGCGCCGAGGGTCGGGCCGCCTTTCGTGCCCAGCAGAATTATCCGAGTTCGACTTGTGTCCTGGCCGCGAGCGATCTTCGGAAAGAGATAGGCTGAGACAGCGAGGCTGGTAGCGTCGATCAGAAATCGTCTGCGATTAGTAGTTCGATACATTCACGCTCGCACTCAGCCCTGCTCCGGCTGGCCAATCATGTAGCAGAGTCCATCGGGCGCAATGACAAAGAAAACCCTTGATGCCGAATCGCCGTGTTTGTTGATCTTAAGGTCACCGTCACCTGGTTGCCTACCTTTAATCTCAGCGAAGGCAGCTTCCACGTCGTCGACTTCAAAGTAACAACCTTCCTGCGTCGGATCGCCACCGTTCTCTGCCAGGCCGATTTGAATCTGGTCGCGTGCGAGGACGACCGACTTGTGCGGAGCCTCATGTCTCGAGGCGACGCGAAACCCAAAAGTGTTTTCGTAGTAGGGAATCGCCGCGTCAACGTCGGCGACAGGCAGATTCATTGCGTCGTCGGCGTAAGGCACGGCGCGTTTGAAGGTCGCTTTCATTCCTCCTCGAGACCCGCACTCACGCGAAATGTGTGGCCATCCGGATGACGAAGATGAAACTCGCGCACGTTCCAGGGCTCGTCGGTCGGCGGCATCGTTACGGTCATTCCATTCTTGATCGCCACCTCATGGGCGGCGTCAACGTCAGCAGGCGAGGGTAACCACCAACTCATCCAGACGCCGCCGGTTCCATCGTCGCCGACGAACTGGGGCACTGGACCACCGCGCGACCCTTGCCCGTCCTGACAAAGAAAGATTTGCGACTTGCCGTTGCAGACGGCGCCAAAACTCGGCGGCCCATTTTCTTCTGGCGACCAGTCCCAGGCTTTCTCCCAACCGAGCTTTGCGAACCACTCAAAAGTCTCGACGATGTTCGAGACGTTAAGTATTGGAGTTAGTCCCTCGATTTTCATGTTGGTTCCTGATGCTTATTTGTGGAGGCTGAAAAATACAGAGCTCCTAGCGTTTGTGTTTAGGTTTCTGAGACCCAGGACCCAACGTGATGTAAGTCACTGCGTCCCACGCGTTGTGAATCCCGATGAACAAAAGTAGCAACGCGATCGCACCGATCGCAAAAAGCGTTTCCTGCGGATGGCTCGGAAGCAATGCGGCCGAAATCGCGAGGACGGCGTACGCGAAGATCGGAAGCGCTGCATGCCAGAGCCAATCTTCGAATACCGGGCGATAACCAGTCTGCTGTCTGGCTCGCTTTACAGTTATCAGTCCGTAAATCACACCGGCAACGCCGCAAGCACCAAGAGTGAAAGCCAACCTCGAGAGTCCGTGCCAGGGCGCGCTCACCAGAGCGGACATAAGCAGCACCCCGCAGAAGTGCACGATCGTCGGCGTGCCGAAGGCGCTAATCTCTCTGAGTGTGCTTCCTCTTTTTGACTCAGCGATGATTGCGATGCCGACGAACTGCAGACCAGTCAGCGCGGCGCCTGATGAGCCGACCACAACATAGAAACTCTCCCAGGCGGCCAGCGGTGATCGTGCGGCTTCTTCGATCAAAATCATGCTTTTGTGAAATTGAGCCGTATCATTTAATGGCGTTCAAAATTATTTCTGCTGCGCATGCCAAGCTGCAAGTACCGTCGCTTCGCGTTCGGCACTCAGTCCTGCCTTTAGCTTCGCCTGTCTTTCGGCCGGTTGTTTTCTGAACCATTCGAGAGTAGCGACGGTCGTGTCGCCGATTGATCGGAAGGTCAGGCCTTTGCTGATCGCTTTCTGGGTGTTGATCTGCGAGAAGCCGATCGAGTCGCCGCGCGGCGGCACCCACGTAGGCATGTCTGACCAGGCGCTGACCTTTTGCGCGCGCAGGAAATCGGCGTCGGCCCAGGTGAACGTGGCATTCGATTTGGCCGCGGCTTTGATCTCGTCGAGCATCTTGCCCATCGTCAACTTGTAAGCTGGTCCGGTCGCGTTGAATGTGCCGACGGTCCCTTGCTCAACCATGCGTATGGTCCACTCGGCCAGATCGCGCGCGTCAATAAATTGCACGGGATCGTTCGGTGTGCCCGGGGCCAGCACTTCGCCGCCGCGCGCAATCCGCACCGGCCAGTAGGTGAAGCGATCGGATTCGTCGCCGGGGCCGGCGATCAATCCGGGACGAATAATCAGAGCCTTACCGGGAAACCATTTCTCAGCTTCCTTTTCCGAGAGAGCCTTCAGCGGACCATACAAGCGCAGGTTCGCGCGCACCGTTGTCTGCGTCTCGGCCATCGCGTCCGCGCCTTTGTATTCAGCCAGCGGACCACTCTCGTCCATATTGGGTTTGCTCACGTCCGAAAAAACTGAAATCGTTGAAATAAAGACATAGCGATCGATGTTGCCTTTCAAAATCTGCGCGGCGTCGCGCACCCAGACTGGCAGCGTCGTGGGGATATCGACGCAGACGTCCCACTTTCTGTTCTTGAGCGCGTCCAGTTGCCCATTGCGATCGCCGATCAGTTGCTCTGCTTCCTTTGGCAGTTCGCCCGGATGTGTCTTGCCGCGATT
>DASWQK010000220.1:0-1922 GCA_036403735.1 Pyrinomonadaceae bacterium | reverse complement strand
CGGCGGCGCGAGCACCGGCGCGTTTTATGAAGGGATGAACTTTGCCGCGGTGCAGCGTCTGCCGCTGATCGTGATCGTTGAATCCAACCATTACGCGTACTCGACGCCGACGAGTATGCAGACGGCCGTGCGCAACCTGGCGGAGAAAGCTGCCGCGTTCGCCATTCCTGGTTACATCGTCGATGGCAATGATGTCATCGCCTGTTATGAGGTCACGAGCCAGGCAATCAAACATGCGCGCGCCGGTCATGGTACGGTTTTGATCGAAGCCAAGACTTATCGCCGCAAGGGTCACGCCGAGCATGACGATCAGCGTTATGTTCCCGAAGGCGAGATCGAGTACTGGGAAAAGCAGAACGATCCGATCGATCGCTTTGAGAAATTCCTGATCGATCAGAAGGCTGCGACCAAAGAAGAGCTGGATGAGATCACCGCCGATGTGATGCGTGAGATCAATGAAGACTCAGACTGGGCAGAAAGCTCGCCGATGCCTGAACCCGAGACAGCGGTCTACGGAGTTTTTGATAATTCGATCGTGCCGCCGGCGTTTCGGCCGAAAGTTTTGGAATCGTGAATTCATGTGGAGAGGTTGGGTTGATTGAGACCCGGTCGCTATCGCTCTCGGTACTGACTCCACTGCCGCTTAGTTCGCCCTGATGAAACGGGTTATCGAAATCTCGAGTTGTTTGGTTTTGCTGGCGACGACATTTGCCTGTAGCGGGAACCAATCGCAGAATGCGCCATCGATCGCAACTCAGTCGCCCGTAGCGTCGGCGCCGTCAGATAATTATCCGACCCTCGCGGCCCAAGCTCAGGAGATAAACGACGCTTTTGCGCGAAAAGACTATCAGCGCTTTGTGGATCTGACTTATCCGAAAGTGATCGAGATGGCCGGCGGGCGTGACAAAATGCTGTCGAGCATGACGCAACAGATAAAAGAGATGGAAGCAGAAGGTGTGGTGATGCTTTCGTCGTCGTCGGGCGCTCCGACCCAATTCGTACGTGACTCCGGATCGATCTACGCGTTGCTGCCGATGACGGTAAAGGCCAAAGCAAAGGACGGAATTTTTCAGTCAGAGGGGAGTACGATCGCCGTGTCGTCAGACGGCGGCGCCAACTGGACGTTCGTCGATGCGAGCGGGAAGGACCACAGCGAATTAAAAGCGATTCTTCCCAATGTCGCGGACCGGCTGAACCTGCCGCCTGAGAAGAAGCCGTTAAAGATCGCCAACAACTAGCTAAAACGTTATGTCAACCGCACTCAAAAAAGAACGCAAGCTCGAACGGCCACCGCGGGGCGGTATGAGTACGATGGTCGAGGCTATCCGGCAGGGCATTTGGGAAGAGATGGAGCGCGACCCGACTGTTTTTCTGATCGGTGAAGACGTCGGCGTCTATGGCGGCGCATTCAAAGTCACCGAAGGCATCATCGATCACTTTGGCAAAGAACGCGTGGTTGATACTCCGATTTCGGAAGCTGCAATCGTCGGCGCGGCTTGCGGCGCAGCCTTGATGGGAATGAAGCCGGTAGCTGAATTTCAATTCATCGATTTCATCTCATGCGGTTTCGATCTGCTGACTAACTATGCCGCGAAATGTCGTTATCGCTGGGGCGCCAACATCCCGGCAGTCTTTCGCGGGCCCTGCGGCTCAGGCGTGCGCTCGGGTCCGTTCCATTCGCTCAACGCCGAATCTTTTTTTCTTAACACTGCGGGTTTGAAGATTGTCGAGCCTGCGACTGCGTACGACGCCAAAGGATTGATCAAGGCCGCGATTCGCGATCCTGATCCGGTCCTTTATTTCGAGCACAAAAAACTTTATCGAATGCCGCGACTGCGCGAAGAACTTCCGGAAGACGACTACATTGTAGAGATCGGAAAAGCTCGCACGGCGCGCGCAGGCCGCGATGTTTCGATCATTAC
>DASWQK010000219.1:0-21716 GCA_036403735.1 Pyrinomonadaceae bacterium | reverse complement strand
TCACAAGCTGGTGCAGATGATCATTAAGGCCTACGAGACGCATACCAAGAAAAGTGAGATGTAGGGGTTTAGCCTCGTTAGAGGCGAAATGTTTATAGTTTCTCAGCTATTATTTTGATCCATTCCAGCTCCAGCGGCGCGTGATGTGTATTTCGCTCCGACGGAGCTTGAATTGTTTTTTGAGCCGGGCGTTCTATAAATATTATGCTCCAACGGAGCTTAAACCTATGACGCTGATCGAGCTAAGCAATCGTCAAAGGCTCCGCAAGCTGAATTCGCAAGAGTGGCGCGGGTTTGCAGAGCGCGCGTTACAAGCAATTGATTCGACCAAACAATCAGTCACAATTGTCTTCGTCAGCAATGCTGCGATCAAGAAACTCAACAAACAATTTCGCGGTAAGAACTACGCCACCGACGTGCTCTCCTTTCCCACGCAAGCAGAAGATTTCGAAACGGACAATCAATCACATCTCGGCGAGGTGGTAATCTCGGTCGAACGCGCGGCGGCGCAAGCGAAAGAGAATGGCTTAACCTTCTCGAATGAAGTCGAGCAGTTGATCCTGCACGGACTGCTGCATCTCAGCGGTTACGATCACGAAACTGATCATGGTGAGATGAACCGGCTGGAATTGAAGCTGCGAAAGAAGCTTGGGATTTAGTTTGGAGTCCCGCCTTCAGGCGGAAAGTCTTGACGCAAGCCGCCTGAAGGCGGAACTCCGAACAAAACCAACCCACTTTTGTTTATTTTCCCGTTAGGACTTACCATTTATCGTCTCCTATGGAAATCGAATTAGCCATCAGCGCGATCTTGCTTTTGGCGCTCACCTTTCTGGCCAGTCTTGATATGGCCTTCGGCCAACTGAGCGACATCGGACTCAGGCGTCTGGCGACTGAAGCCGAAGAGCATCCCAACGCCCGCTATGCTCCGTTTCTCACTGAGATTCTGAAGAATCGCGCGCGCTTCAGTATGACGCTCTCGGCCGTGATTCAGATTTTGCTGGTCATCTTCTCGGTCCTGATCACCTACATCTCGTTGCAAGTGTTCGCCCGCAACGGACTCGCGCTTTTCATTTCGCTCGCGACGGGCCTGATTCTCGCCGGCATTTTTCGCCAACTGATTCCCCGATATTTATCGCTGCGGAATCCTGAGGGAAAGCTTTTAAAGCTGTTGCCGGTGCTGCGGCCGTTTTATCGTGCACTCACTTTTGTCGGCGAACCATGGCATCGATCATTCGACCGGCTGCGCCGAAAAGAAGAGATTGAAGAGCCGGATGGTGAATCAGAGGATGATGAAAGCGACGATATCGAAGCCTTAATCGACGTCGGCGAAGCGGAAGGAATTATCGAAGAAGAAGAACGCGAGCTGATTCAGTCAGCAATTGAATTCGGCGACACAACCGTTGCCGAGGTCATGACTCCGCGCACCGAAATTGTCGCGCTGCCAAAGTCAGCCACGGTGCGGGAAGTGCGCGACCTGATCATTGAATCCCGTCATTCCCGGCTGCCCGTCTATCGCGATCAGATCGATAACGTGGAAGGCATCATCTATGTGCGCGATCTGCTGCCATCACTTTCGCTGGGCAAAGCCGATTCGTCAATTGCAGCATTCATCCGGCCGGTATACTTCGTGCCGGAAACCAAACCGGTCGCGAAGTTGTTGCGCGAGATGCAAAAGGCGCACGCGTATCTGGCCATGGTCATCGATGAATATGGCGGCGTTGCCGGATTGGTGACCGTCGAAGACATCCTCGAAGAAATCGTCGGCGAGATCGAAGACGAGGACATCAGCGGCGAAGAGCCGGAAGAAATTGTCCCGGCCGGCGATGGCGCTTATGAAGTTCTCGGCGGCACCGAGATTGGAAAAATTGAGCGCTTGTTCGACATGGAGATCGAGGCCGACGACTTTACCACGATGGCCGGTCTGGTGATTGCCCAGAAAGGAAGCGTTCCGCAGCCGGGTGAACACCTGAAGTTTCGCGGCCTGGAAGTCGACGTGCTCGAAGCGGACGGGAAACGAATCTCTCGATTGAGAATCAGGAAAGCTGAACCAGTCGGCGTTCCGGACGCCACCATAAACCGATGAATCAGACGCTGGTAAAAATCGGGCAAGCCCTGTCACAGGGACTTACCCGTCAAAGAGTGTGCGAAGCGTGCGGCAACGAATTTTCGTGCGGCGCAAGCTTGCGCGGTTGTTGGTGTAGCGAGATAGATCTGAGCGACGAAACTCGCGTAGATCTACGGAGCAGGTACCAGGATTGTTTGTGTCGGGACTGTCTAAGCTCAATGTCGAATTCTCACCACCAGGACCCGAAGACCAAAGTGGATGAATGAATAAAGGGTTGGAAGGCATCTGCCGATCCTCCTTTGTACTTTGTGTTTTGGTGGTTAATTCACGATTTGAAGAATCAACGCAGGAGGTTCACATGCAAAAGTGGGAATACAAACTCGTCGAAGGATGGCAGACGATCGATCAACTCAGCGCCTTGGGCAGCGAAGGTTGGGAACTTGTCTCGACCGAAGTCGGCGTCGGCAATCACAACATGGCGTTTTTTTTCAAGCGCCCGGTTGCTGACGAAAACGATCACAGCTCCAATGGTTGACAACGCGCGGGGACTCGCGGACTATTCCTTCTTCACGTTCTTCGCTGTCCGACAAACTTCAGTTTGTCGTAACCGCAACTATTAAGGACTGGGATCGACAAACCGCAAGTTTGTCGGACAGAACGGCTTTGGCAAAGAAGCAAAGTAAATTTCTGCAAGGGCGTCGGATCGATCCCACGCCAATCAATCATAGAACCAGGCTGGTTGACTTAGTTGATAGCGCATTCATCGCTTACAACGCGGCGCGCTTACGCGAGGCATGCTGGCTTTTTTCACAGAAGATGCTCGAACCCGATGTTACCGTCGGGGTGACTCTGACTGGAGCGCTAACGCCTGCCGGGTTAGGAATGTCGGCCTTAATTCCGCTGATTAAGGCGGGCTTCATCGATTGGATCATTTCGACCGGCGCAAATTTTTATCACGACACGCACTTTGGCATCGGACTCGCGATGCACGAAGGAAATGCGTCAACCTCAGACATCGTCCTGCGCGCCGAAGAAGTCGTGCGCATCTATGACATCTTTTTTGATTACTCCGTGTTGCTGGACACGGATTCTTTTTTCCGCCGCGTGATCGAAGCGCCCGAGTTTCAGAAGCCCATGTCCACTGCTGAATTTCACTATCTCTGCGGCCGATACGTGATGGAGCGCGAACGAAAGCTGGGATTAAAAAACAAGTCTCTATTGGCGGCGGCCCATAAATACGCAGTGCCGCTTTACACGTCCTCGCCCGGTGATTCATCGATCGGGATGAATGTGGCGGCCAAGGCGTTGCAGGGAAACAAGCTCGCTTTCGATCCGTCGCTCGATGTGAATGAGACTGCGGCGATTGTGTTGGCGGCCAAGCGCGGACTAATACGCGACGGCAAGCCCGGGAGGGGCCGGAAAGGTGGCCGCTCGGCGATTTTTATTCTCGGAGGCGGTTCGCCAAAGAATTTCGCGTTACAAACTGAGCCACAGATTCAGGAGGTGCTCGGGATTGACGAGCGTGGCCACGATTACTTTCTGCAAGTCACCGACGCGCGGCCCGACACCGGCGGCCTGTCAGGCGCCACCCCAGGTGAAGCGGTGTCATGGGGTAAAGTCGATCCGGATCGACTGCCTGACGCGGTTGTCTGTTATCTCGATTCAACCGTGGCGCTGCCGATCATCACGGCCTATGCTTTAGCCAAACACAAACCGCGGCCGCCGCGCCGGCTTTATGATCGTCGCGAAGAGTTTATGAATTTGCTGTTGAGCGAATATCAGAAATCCAATCGAAGGTAATTTAGCTGCGCATAGATCGATAACTGGACTATAGTAAATGAAGAACGAACCAGGGCAGGAAGTGAGACCCCAACATTGAGTTACTATAACTGTTCGAAATGTCCCGCGTACTGCTGCTCGATTTACGAGCGCGTGCAAGTGACGAAGCGCGATATTCGACGACTGGCCAATCACTTCGATGTCGACTTCGAAACCGCGCAGCGCCGCTTTACAACCACCTGGCAGGGCGAGCAGATACTGCGACGGAAGGCCGACCCGATTTTTGGCAAGGCTTGTAAGTTTCTTGATCCGTCGACGCGTCGCTGCACGATTTACAATGGCCGTCCATCCGTCTGTCGTGAATTCCCTGCCCGCACGCGCTGCGCCTATTATGACTTGCTGACATTCGAGCGCTCGCAACAAGGCGACGACACCGTTTTGCCGCTGGTGCAGATTACCTTTCGCAACGGAGACAAGTAGTTTAGAGTTCAATCTTCAGATTGTCCTATCGGCAGAAGCAAACTAAAGTTTGAACTCTGAACAATTGCAATGATGAAAGAGCTGCTTTCAAAAATGGTGGGGCAGGAAGTCGACGTGCTTTGCACCGGCACCTCGAGCCTGCGCGGCAAAGTTGTCAAAGTCGAAGACGACGTGCTCCATTTGAAAGACGATGAGGGCAACGTCTGTTACGTGTCCATCGATAAGATCACTGCCGTTTGGGAAAAGCGGAACAGTGAGCGCCATCCGGGATTTGTATTCAAGAGTTGAGTGCTCCGTCACGCGCTACGCGAAACAAAAAAGGCCGCAGCGGAAACCCGTTGCGGCCTTTCTCGTTTTTAACGGACCACGTTCTTATGGTTCGTTGTTCTGTTCGACAGTCGCCACATTGGTGGCCGATGTTCGCGGCTTCGCGTTCGGCGCAGTTGCCTGGAGGGATTGTGCCGGTACGCGACGGAAGCCATCAATGCGCGACAACCAGTATTCATTGAAAGGCGAATACATCACTCCGCCGTGGCGGGCGGAGTGGTAGAAGCCTTTTTCGTCGACTACGATGCCGACGTGGCTCAAATTACTGAAGAAGACGAGCGTGCCAAACTTGAACTGCTGATCTTTAGTTGGTTCTTCGAAGGTCGCCCAATATGAGCGCGCCGGACCTCGCTGAAAGCTGATGCCAATATCCTGGTATGCGCGCCAAACCAGTCCTGAGCAGTCGAACTCTTCCGGCCCCGTCCGATTAAAGCGATAGGTAGCTCCGATATGAGATTGAATCGCGGTGAGCAGCGATTGATCGAAACGATTGGTCACGTTGACTGTCGGCACAAGTGACACCGGACGAGCAACGCCTGGTGACGTAACGGTGCGCGGTCGCCGTTCTTCCGCCGCGGATGGCGCGGTCGGTTCGGTCTCCAGCCTTATTCCGCCACTCGCATTAATTGTGGTACGCGTCGGACGCGGCTCAGCTTCGCTGCTTTGAGCAATTGCGGCGCTGGCAAAAAATAAGGTTGCACTGACGACGAGCAGGCGGGGGAACAGTATTTTAGTCCTCAAGGGGGATTCGATCTCCTATTTAGCTTTCTTAAACCAATCCAGCAGTAAGGTGGGCAAAGTTCATTCTATCTTTCTGCACAAGTCGTCACAACACCCAATGTGACTGTTTCGTGATGACGCATCATGCTGCGCGAAGAGTGGACCGAATGAGTTCATAACAGGTGGGCATGCACCTTTCGCGACGGAGGTTTTTCCGGATCGTCCTGACTAAGGACATTACCCGTCACATTGATGCGTTGGCGTGGATGTTTTGTTCTTGAAGAACCGGAGGAACCATCCCCTCGGCCATCTTCGACTGCCGGAGGCGTTGCCGATTCCCATACATCGCTTGATCGGCAAGGTCAATTGCTTCAGCCAACTCTTTCAACGAATCAAATCCAGCGACACCCGCCGACACACGAATGGTCGCCTGAGAACCCGTCCATTGTTGGCCGTTTTCCCGGAGGATGTCATTGAGAGAAGACATGCGTCGCGACGCTTCTTCATCGCGCAGCTTGAACATCAAGACGAGGAATTCGTCGCCACCCCATCTGAAAACCATATCGTCTGCCCGTATCAAGGAACGAATCGCCCGGGCCACCGCACGAATTGCTTTGTCACCGACGCCATGACCAAATCGATCGTTAATGGTCTTCAGATTATCGATGTCGATCACGGCGACGCATCCATCACTGCTGGATTCGTTGCCGGCCTGATCGCGGCTGAGTAACGAGTGGAAGGCATGGCGGTTTAGTGCTTCGGTCAGAGGATCCATGCTCGCCATGAGCTCGAGTCTGTGGTGCGTTTGCCTGAGCTGTAGATTCGCCGCTTCGAATTCGCGGCGCACGCCTTCCAGCAGGACTATCATCGTTCCAAAACCAAGAAGTATCTCCAGAAGCAAGTCGAAGATTGAAGTGTATTGCAGGTAAGCGGCCGGTACGGTTATTCCCCACCAGCCGTTGCGCGCACCAAAGACCGGTACATCGTGAAGAAAATCAAGCGACAACAAAATAAGCGCGGCCGCCATTACGCGCAGTCCGGGACTGGACGTCTCTCGCTTGATGGCGGGAAACAGCACAATAAATGACACTGCGAACAAAGCGGCCATGATCGTGGCCTGGACCATGAACAGATTGTTGAAATCGTTTGACAGGAACGGCAACCCGGCGGCGATGATCGCTGCCGGTATCAGCATTGAATAGGATCGACGAGTTATGCTCACGTTGGTCGCCAGAAAATGACAGCCGCCAACGAACATCAGACCGAACACATACTCGCCAAAGAAATAGACTGCATAAAACAGCTTGTTTCCCGGCGCGACGTGAAAACCGACGAACAGGGTGATAAGCGCAAGAGACAGACTTGCCCATGCTCCAGTCCAGAAGGTCAACGACGCGCTCTTAATCGATCCACGCATCGACAACGACAATAAGGTCAGCAGCACGATGCCGACGCATTGAATTGCAAGTCCTACGTTTGCGCTCATAGTGAGAATCGGTGAAGGTTCAGATTTGACGCATCCTGAGAAGATGCTGAGGAGGTGGGCGGCGAACCAACTCGCCGTGAACATTGTACCGAACCGTGAAGGTTGAGCGCCAGACTTTTATTTAAGTCGCATAAAGTAAGGCGTTTGAGGCAATTCTGAGTCAGGAAGGGCGCCTGATGAGCAGGCTCAACAGAGCGCCCTCCCCGGCCGTCGGGTTGCGGCCACCGGCTTATCGATGCAACTCTGCCAGAAGTTTTTTGCTCAGTTCGGCGTCGATCGATTCGAGCCGCCGCGCCTGGATCACGACAGAGTCTCGATCTCCGATTTCCAGATAGGCGAGGCCCAGATTGTAATACGCCTCCGGCTCGTTCGGTTGGACCCGGGCTGCGTCTTTATAAGAGGTAATCGCCTCATCGAATTGGCGCGCGAAGAAGTACGCGTCGCCGAGTTTGTTGAAAGCCTCGGACGAGTTGGGCCTCAGTTGCAGGGCTCGCTTGTAAGCACGAATCGCTTCTTCGTTGCGGCCTTGTTTGACTTTGCAGTAACCGATTTGAATCCACGTCTCAGGGCGGCGCGGATTTCGATTTGCAGCAGTCTCGAAATAGTTAAGAGCGCTGTCATAATTTCCGAGCCACAACGAATCAATGCCACCGCGATACCACGACTCAGCGAGAGCCTCGGGCTGGCTGCCCGCTTTGGTCTTTAACGCAATCTGATCGAAGGCCATCAGCTCGGCTCCGTGCAAGGCGGCGATCCGCGAAACTCCCAGCGCCAGATTAATATTCTGACCGTTGGTCACTTTCACCGTAACGATTCCTATAACTTCGCCGCGCATGTTGAAAAGCGGGCTGCCGCTGTTGCCATGCGATACGGGCGCTGTCACCTGAATAATGCGTCCGAGGTCCGGCACCTCGCGCACCGCCGACACGATGCCGTCACTGACTGACCCTTCGAGTCGCAGAGGATTTCCGATTACAAAGATCTGCTCGCCCTCATCCGGCACCGCAGTAGTCATCGTCAGCGCCCGCGATCGATCGGCTGGCATCTCTACCTTCAACAAGGCGAGGTCCGCTTCGTCATCAATCGCCAGTGCACCGGCTACGGGATACGTGCGGCCTTTGCCTTCGAGCGTGTGAATCTCGACGCGATGCGCACCCTTGATCACATGCATGTTCGTCACGACCTGGCCCGAACGGACAAAGAACCCGCTGCCGCTGATGAGCGGCTCTCCCTTCGCGTCATAAGTCAGCACCGACACTACCGACGGCTTGACGCGACGAACCAGTTCAGGCAACGAGGCCTGTTGCGGGGCAGTGCTAAGTTGGCTGGTCGAAACAGGATTTGAGCGATCCTGAGCGTTGGCAATCTGAATGAAAACGAGGAAACACAGAACGAGAGCAAAACGGGGGATACTTCTTTTCAAGGCAAGACCTCCTGCTGCAAAAAAACAAAGAGACTGAAGCGCCGCTAGGGGCTGCGCACTAGATTCACTTGCCGGGGATCGTTTGATGGCGATTACTCATCGCCGGTTGTCGGGAAACACTCGAGGTGCGAGGCAAGGACCTTACCTCGTGCGGGCATAGTAGCGCAAGGACGAGCAATTGGGAAGAGAAAATCGCGAAAGCGGAGCTCCTCGTCCCGTAGGGACGAAATGTTTCCCGATACTGACCTCGTGGTCGCTCAGATTTGCAAACAAGAATGCCGGCGAGCTTCATCAACTCGCCGGCACGTGTATTGGCCCTGATAACCGTACTTATTCTATATCCCCGGCTATATCGGCGGTCTCTTCCGCCTCCAGGTCGCCGGCGGGTTCTTCATCGACGTCACTCACGGTCGCCATCACGGTGTGCGCGACGGGTTGAGCTATCTCGACGCCGCCGAGAATCTCGGGAAACTCTTCCTCTTCCCGCTCGCTCTCGCCGATGGTTTCGTCGCGATCGATATCGACGTTGCGGTAATACTCCATGCCGGTACCGGCCGGAATCAAGCGGCCCATGATGACGTTCTCTTTCAAGCCACGGAGGTAATCCACGCGACCCGAGATCGCCGCTTCAGTAAGCACGCGCGTCGTTTCCTGGAACGATGCGGCCGAGATAAACGAATCGGTCGAGAGTGAAGCCTTCGTGATGCCCAGCAATAAGGGTTCTGCCTGAGAAACTTCACCCTTCTCGCTGCGGACCCGTTCATTCTCATCTGAAAAGCGGAACCGATCGACCTGCTCTTCGAGCAGAAATTCGGTGTCGCCGACCTCTTTGATCTTCACCCAGCGCAACATCTGACGAACGATCACTTCGATGTGCTTGTCGTTGATGTTCACGCCCTGCAGACGATAGACCTCCTGAATTTCGTTCACCAGGTATTCCTGCAAACGATTCATACCCAACACGCGCAGAATATCGTGCGGGTTCAATGGTCCATCCTGCAAAGCCTCGCCGGCGCGCACGCGATCGCCTTCCTGCACGTTGATGTGCGTACCGCGTGGGATGTCGTACTCGCGCTCTTCACCGTCGTCGCCGACGATGATGAGTTTACGTTTACCTTTCGAGATTGGACCAAGCTTGACCGTACCGTCGATTTCCGACATGACCGCGGCTTCGCCTGGCCGGCGAGCTTCGAATAACTCGACCACGCGCGGCAGACCGCCGGTGATGTCTTTGGTCTTGGTGGTCTCACGAGGAATCTTTGCGATGACATCGCCCGGCTCGACCATTTCGCCGTCGTTTATCATTAGATTCGCGCGCACCGGCATCTGGTAAGTCTTCAGCACCTTGTTGCTGGCGTTGCGAATTTCCAAACGCGGCTGTTTCTTTTCGTCGGGCGAGTCCTTAACCACCATGTGCGACAGACCGGTAACCTGGTCGGTCTCTTCTTCGAAAGTCACGCCTTCTTTCAGATCCTGGAACTTAAGGTGTCCGGCGACTTCCGTAAGGATAGCGAAGGTGAACGGGTCCCAGGTCGCCAGCAACTGATCCTGCGCGACCAGATCGCCGTCTTCGACCAGAATGTGCGCGCCATAAACGATCTGATAGCGCGCGACTTCGCGGCCTCGCTCATCGATAATCGTCAAAGCGCCGTTGCGATTCATTGCCACGCGCTCGCCCTTGCGGCTCTTTACCGTGATCAGGTCGATGTACTTGATCTTTCCTTCGACGCGAGCTTCGTGCTTCGAAGATTCTTCGAGGCGCGCGGTGCCGCCGATGTGGAACGTACGCATCGTAAGCTGGGTGCCCGGTTCGCCGATTGACTGAGCAGCGATGACGCCAACTGCTTCGCCGATATCGACCGGACGGCCAGTGGCGAGATTGCGCCCATAACATTTGATACAGCATCCGCGGCGGGACTCGCAGGTCAAAACCGAACGAATCCTGACGCGCTGCACGCCTGAGCGTTGAATCTCGGCAGCCAGATCCTCGTCAATCTCCTGATTACTCTCGACGATGACATTTCCCTCAACCGGATCGATCACGTCTTCCAGCGCCGTACGGCCCACGATACGATCGCGCAAGCTCTCGATCTCCTCGCCGCCTTCGACAATTGCACTGGCCGAGATGCCTTTCAAGGTACCGCAGTCCGGTTCGCTGATGATCACGTCCTGGGCCACGTCGACCAGTCGACGAGTCAGGTAACCCGAATCGGCCGTCTTCAAAGCCGTATCCGCCAAACCTTTGCGGGCGCCGTGCGTTGAGATGAAGTACTGCAAAACGTTGAGGCCTTCGCGGAAGTTTGATTGAATCGGCGTCTCGATGATTTCGCCCGAAGGCCGCGCCATCAATCCGCGCATGCCGGCGAGCTGACGAATCTGTTGCGCCGAACCGCGCGCTCCCGAGTCGGACATGATCAGAATCGGATTCATTTCGTTGGACGCCTTCTCGCGATCGTCCATCGCCTTGAACATTTCCTTGGCAACCTTATCAGTCGCTTCCGACCAGATCGCAATGACCTTGTTGTAGCGTTCGCCGTTTGTGATCACGCCGTCGCGATATTGCTGCTCGACCGTGATCACATCTTTCTCGGCCTTGCCAACAATCTCGGGCTTGGAAGGAGGTGTTACGAGATCGTCGATACCGATCGAGATGCCGGCCTTGGTTGCATAAAGGAAACCGAGTGCCTTCAAATCATCGAGCATCTTCACCGTCATCTCATGGCCAAGCCGAATGTGCGAGTAATTGACCAGCGACTGCAAACCTTTCTTGCGCAATGTGCCGTTGATATAAGGAAGACCGACCGGAATTGCATCGTTGAAAATCACCCGGCCCACGGTCGTATTGACAACGCGGCGCACGTCTTCCTGCAGCGTACCGCGCAGGATGTCCTGCGTGTCGTGTTCCTGTGTCAGATCGATCAAGTCGCCGATGATGCGCAGCTTGATCGGAGTTTGCGTCGTCACGTCCTTTGAATCGAGCGCCAGGAAAACTTCTTCCTTGGAGGCAAACACTCTACCTTCACCCTTAGCGCCTTCCTTGTCGCGCGTCAGGTAGTAAATGCCGAGGACGATGTCCTGTGACGGCACCGCGATCGGCTGGCCGCTCGCCGGACTCAGAATGTTATTCGACGAAAGCATCAGCACTGCGGCTTCAATTTGCGCCTCAGGCGACAGCGGAATGTGAACAGCCATCTGGTCGCCGTCAAAGTCAGCATTGAAAGCCGTGCAGACGAGCGGATGGATCTTGATCGCCTTACCTTCGACCAACACCGGCTCGAACGCCTGAATGCCGAGGCGGTGAAGCGTCGGCGCGCGATTCAATAACACCGGATGTTCGCGAATGACTTCTTCGAGAATGTCCCAGACCACCGGCTCTTGCCGCTCAACCATTTCACGCGCCTGCTTGATCGTGGCAGCGTGGCCCTGTTTTTCGAGCTGGTTGTAGATAAATGGCTTGAATAATTCGAGCGCCATCTTCTTGGGCAAACCGCACTGGTGCAATTTCAATTCCGGACCAACGACGATTACCGATCGCCCTGAGTAGTCGACGCGCTTGCCCAGCAGGTTCTGACGAAAACGTCCCTGCTTGCCTTTGAGTGTTCCAGAGAGCGACTTCAGCGGGCGATTGTTCACACCGCGCAGCACGCGCCCGCGACGACCGTTGTCGAACAACGCATCGACAGCTTCCTGCAGCATGCGCTTTTCATTGCGCACGATAACCTCGGGCGCGCGCAGTTCCATCAACTTCTTGAGACGATTATTGCGATTGATGACGCGGCGATAGAGATCGTTCAAATCAGAGGTCGCAAAGCGGCCACCATCGAGCGGGACCAGCGGTCGCAGCTCTGGCGGAATCACCGGAATCACGTCGAGGATCATCCACTCCGGATGATTGCCTGACTTCAGGAACGACGTCGCAACCTTCAGCCGTTTTGAAAACTTCAGTTTCTTTTGCTGCGAAGTTTCTTCGCGCATGCGACGACGCAGCTCGACGGTCAGCTCTTCGACCTTGACCATCGAGAGCAATTCCTTGATCGCTTCGGCGCCCATTTTGGCGACGAACTGGCCGGGGTGCTCGCGCATCAATTCGCGATAGCGTTCGTCGGTCAGCAACTCGCGCTCTTTCAATTCCTTAAGATCACCCGGATCGATGACGATGTAGGACTCAAAGTAAAGAACCTTCTCGAGCTCGCGCAACGGAATATCGAGCAGATGCCCGATACGCGACGGCAGGCCTTTAAAGAACCAAACGTGCGAGCACGGGCTGGCGAGATCGATGTGGCCCAAACGCTCACGTCGCACCTTTGCTTGCGTTACTTCGACACCGCACTTGTCGCAGATAACGCCGCGGTGCTTCATGCGTTTATACTTGCCGCACAGACACTCCCAGTCCGCCACCGGGCCAAAGATGCGCGCGCAGAACAAGCCATCGCGTTCAGGTTTGAAGGTGCGATAGTTGATCGTCTCAGGCTTGGTTACTTCACCGTGCGACCACTGACGGATCTTTTCCGGTGAAGCGAGCGAGATGCGAATCGCCTCGAAGTCAGGCGCGAGTTGCGTTTTCTCTTGATGAAATCGAAACACTTTGGTTTTCCTCTTTAATAGGTCGCATCTGTCCCACCGGTCCTATGAGTCCCATCGGACATATGCGACGAATGGGACCTATATGCCGCTGGTAATCAGCGGTTCCGCAATCGTCTCGTCGGGCGCGCCGACTTTCTGCACCAACTCAACGTCCAGGCACAGCGACTGTAATTCGCGCACCAGCACGTTGAAGCTTTCCGGCAAACCCGGATCGAAGTCAGCTTCACCTTTGACGATCGCCTCATAAATCTTGGATCGTCCGGCGACGTCGTCGGACTTTGCCGTCAACAATTCCTGAAGGATGTGCGCCGCGCCGTAAGCCTCGAGCGCCCACACCTCCATTTCTCCAAACCGCTGTCCGCCGAACTGCGCCTTGCCGCCGAGTGGTTGTTGCGTAATCAGCGAGTACGGCCCAATCGAGCGCGCGTGAATCTTGTCGTCAACCAGGTGCGAAAGCTTCAGCATGTAGATATAGCCGACGGTGACCTTTTGTTCGAACGGGTCGCCGCTCAATCCGTCGTACAGTATGGCCTTGCCCGACTCGTTCACGATCTCGGGCAGTCCAAGCTCACGCGCCCGCGCACCCGCCTGCAGCAAGCGTATTTTGATCTCTTTTTCAGTCGCGCCGTCGAACACCGGCGTGGCGTAGTGCAAACCGAGCACGCGGGCGGCCCAGCCGAGGTGGGTCTCGAGAATCTGGCCCACGTTCATTCGCGAAGGCACGCCGAGTGGATTGAGGACAATCTCGACCGGCGTTCCATCCGGAAGATAAGGCATGTCTTCTTCCGGCAGGATGCGGGCAATCACGCCCTTGTTTCCGTGGCGGCCGGCCATCTTGTCGCCGACCGACAGCTTGCGTTTCATGGCGATGAAGACCTTCACCATCTTGATCACACCCGGTGAAAGCTCGTCGCCCTGGCGCAGTTTCGCAATCTTCTCTTCGTAGATGTCCGAGAGAATCTTGATCTGACGCTCAGTCCGATCTTCGTACTGTTTTACTTCCGCGGCCGCGTCGACTCTCGATGAAGCGACCTGCGCTTTGCGCAGAGCTTTGGGCTCGACTGCCTGCAGCATCTCACGGGTAATCGGTTCGCCCTTCGGAATCACGACTTCGCGATT
The DNA here is from genome assembly GCA_036403735.1 of Pyrinomonadaceae bacterium. Taxonomy (GTDB): domain Bacteria; phylum Acidobacteriota; class Blastocatellia; order Pyrinomonadales; family Pyrinomonadaceae; genus UBA11740. The sequence continues at coordinate 7,733 of DASWQK010000219.1, read as the reverse complement.
CACGGTGAGATCGGCAGACAGCTTGCGGCCTTCGAACAGCTCATAGATTCGTTCGTTGCGCTGCTCCTGAAGGATGCGAATTTCATCCTCAAGGTCGCGGCGCAGACGCTCTTCCTCGTCCTGTTCGATCGAAAGCGAACGCTGGTCCTTCTCCTGGCCCTTGCGCGTAAACACCTGAACATCGACGACTGTGCCGTCGATTCCCGGAGGCGAGACGAGCGAAGCGTCTTTCACATCCGCAGCCTTCTCACCAAAGATCGCGCGCAGCAGTTTTTCTTCCGCGGTTAGTTGCGTCTCGCCTTTCGGCGTGACTTTGCCAACCAGGATCGATCCGGGTTTGACCTGCGCGCCGATACGAATGATGCCGCTCTCATCGAGATCGCGCAGCATGTTCTCGCCGACGTTTGGAATATCGCGAGTGATTTCTTCCGGTCCCAGCTTCGTATCGCGAGCTTCGATTTCCAGCTCTTCGATGTGAATCGAGGTGTAGTAGTCCTCTTTCACCAGGCGCTCGGAAACCAGAATCGCGTCTTCAAAGTTGTAGCCGCGCCAGGGCATGAAGGCCACCAGCACGTTTCTTCCCAGGGCAAGCTCGCCGCGATCGGTGCAAGGTCCGTCGGCGATAACCTGGCCTTTGGCGACCCGCTCGCCGACGTGAACGATCGGACGCTGATTGATGCAGGTGTTCTGGTTCGAACGCTTGAATTTGATCAGGGTGTAAATGTCCGCGGTCACTTCGCGCGAGATCGTGCCGTCCACGTTGTGATCGGCCTTGACGATGATGCGCTCTGAGTCCGTGTAATCAACGACGCCATCGCGACGTGCAATCACCACAGCTCCTGAGTCACGAGCGGTCACGTCTTCCATGCCGGTTCCAATGTAAGGCGCTTCCGCGCGCAACAAAGGCACCGATTGACGTTGCATGTTCGAACCCATCAAGGCGCGGTTCGCGTCGTCATTTTCGAGGAATGGAATCAGCGACGCGGCCACCGAAACGAGTTGCTTCGGCGAGACGTCCACGAACTCGATATCGTCACGATGGGCCAGAATAAATTCTCCAGCCCTTCGCGCTGCATTTCGCTCGTTGACGATGTAGCTGTTTTCATCAAGCGCAATGTTCGCCTGTCCGACGACATGTTTGTCTTCTTCCCAGGCAGTCAGGTAAAACGGGTAAGGCTCGTAGCTGGCCTTATCGCCGCTAGCGCCGACGCGCTTGTTGGCTTTGTCGACGTCCTCTTGCGCCACGTGATCATTCGGCTTGAACTTCGTATCACCGCCGTTTCGGATGCGCACAAATTCAGTCACCACGCCGTTGACAACTTTCCGGTATGGCGCTTCGATGAAGCCAAACGCGTTGATGCGGGCGTAGCACGCCAACGACGAGATCAGCCCGATGTTCGGACCTTCAGGCGTCTCGATCGGGCAAATGCGCCCGTAGTGCGTGGGGTGCACGTCGCGGACTTCGAATCCGGCGCGCTCACGGCTCAATCCGCCCGGTCCCAACGCGGACAGTCTCCGCTTGTGAGTAATCTCGGAAAGTGGATTTGTCTGATCCATGAACTGCGACAACTGCGACGAACCAAAGAACTCACGCACCGCCGCCGTGACCGGCTTGGCGTTGATGAGATCGCGCGGCATCGTCGTCTGCATCTCCTGATGGATCGACATCTTTTCCTTGATCGCTCGCTCCATTCGTTCGAGACCGATGCGAAACTGATTTTCCAGCAATTCGCCGACAGCCCGCACGCGACGATTGCCCAGGTGATCGATATCGTCAGCCTGATAAATCGGACGCTTCTGATCATCGACGGGGTTCCGGCGCATCTTCAGAACGTAAGTGACGACTTCAAAAAAGTCGCTCGCCTGAAGCAACGGATCTTCGATCCGATTCATTTCGGGCTTGCCCATTTTGATGTTGAATTTCAGGCGTCCGACGCGCGAAAAATCAAACTTGCGCGGATCAAAGAACATGCCCTCGAGTAGTCGATAGGCAGTCTGGACCGTCGGTGGATCGCCGGGGCGCATCTTCCGATAAATCTCGAGCAACGCGTCGACCGGTTTTGTGACTGTGTCCTTCTTAAGGGTCTGAGCGATGACGACTCCGACATCGTCGCTTTCAGGAAAAAAGACCGCGAAGTTTTGCACTCCAGTTTGAATAATCTCCTGAAGCTTCGCCGGAGTGATTTCGTTATTAGCTTCGACGACGACTTCGCCCGTTTCCGTGTTGACAACGTCGGAAGCGGCGTGGGCGCCCTCGAGTTGGGCTGAATCCATTTCGACTTCACCGATGTTTGCTTTGCGCAGACCTTCGAGCGAAGTCCGGGAAATCTCTTTTCCCTTGCGAACGATTGGATCCGGCGCGCGACCCTTGATCTCAAAATCGACCTTCATTCCGACCAGATTGGTCTTGCCGGCATCGGGCACCTGGATCATCAAACGGCTGTCTTCCACACGGACTTCGTCGACTACATAGAAGTGGCGAATAATGTCTTCGTCTGTGAACGAAGAGTTTTTAACGGCGTCTTCCAACAGACCGTCACTGCCGAACGACTTGCTGTGGAAGTTTGATTGCAGCCACACGCCGAGCGCTCGCAAAAAGATAGTCGCCAGAAATTTCCGCTTGCCGACGCGCACGTACAGCAAGTTCTTCTGGTCGTATTCGAATTCCACCCACGAGCCGCGGTAAGGAATAATCTTCGCGACAAAGAGCTGTCCGCGCTTGAAGAACACCCCTGGTGAGCGATGCAACTGAGAAACGATTACGCGCTCGGTTCCGTTGATGATGAAAGTTCCGTTGTCGGTCATCAGCGGAATCTCACCGAAGAAGACTTCTTCTTCCTTGATATCGCGAATCGATTTAACGTTCGTGTCGGGATCTTTGTCGTAAACCGTGAGACGAATCTTGACCTTGAGCGGCACGCTGTAACTCATGCCGCGCTCCTGGCACTCTTGCTGATCGTGCTTGTGTTTCAAGCCGACGGGCTCGCCGCAATTCGGACACAGCTCAGGGCGCACTGAATTGAACGTACCGCAAACGTGACAGAGCGTTTCGCCCGGGCGCAGCGGATCGACCTTGATGCTGGCGCCGCAACTCTTACAAGCAGAACGCAGGAAGCGCAGGCCTTCCAGGTTGCCGCACTTGCACTGCCAGTTGCCGATTTGATACTCGACAAAATCGAGCGTCGCCGTCTCGCGAAAATCGGAAATCGGAAAGACTGATTTGAACACTGCTTGCAAGCCAGTAGGCTCGCGCTCTTCCGGCAGCATGTCCATCTGCAGAAAACGATTGTATGACTCGCGCTGGATCTCGATCAGGTTCGGAATGGGGACTGCCGTTTTGATCTTGGAAAAATCCTCCCGCACGGGAGCCTGACTTGTTCGTCGACCTAATCCAGTATTCGTTGCTTCAAGTAAGTTTGCAGACATGAATATTCCTTATCGTCGTTTCGGCTAACTATCACTACGCCGGCCACAGACACGTATGCGGTCAGGGCGCACAAAATCCCCGACCGCTTTAGATTGAAAAAGCGATTGCATTCTTCGAGTTTTCCGGGAGCAACGCCAGCGCTTCAATACTCCCCTAAGTTAACCGCTAAACTGCGAAAAATCAAGCCGACTGCAGCAGCCGGCACGACATGACAATCAAGCGCCACCCAATGGGTAGCGCCCAACAAAACAACAAGATGCTTATTTGACTTCGACAGTCGCGCCCGCGTCGGCGAGCTTTTGCCTGACAGTCTCCGCTTCTTCCTTGGACACGCCCTCTTTGACGGCCTTCGGAGCAGCTTCGACGAGGTCCTTCGCTTCTTTCAAACCAAGCGCGGTAACTTCGCGAACGACCTTGATGACGTTGATCTTCTGACCACCGGCGGCTTGAAGAATGACATCGAACTCCGTCTTCTCCTCGGCTGGGGCCGCTGCTTCGCCACCCGCAGCTGCCGCTGGTGCCGCCGCGACCGCAGCTGCTGCGGACACGCCGAAGGTCTCTTCCATCAACTTCACAAGCTGTGAAGCTTCCAACAACGTCATTTCTTTTATTTGATCGACTATTGCCTGAATATCAGCCATGACTAATCAACTCTCCTGTATCACTCTACACAAACCGAGGTTTGCCATTCGTAGCGCCAGTCCCGACTGCATCGCCGCGACTCTTGCCTTCAATTGGCCGTCCACTGACTAAAGCGACGACCGCTTCTTTAATTTTGAATCTCGAATCTTGAATTCGAAATCTTATGCGCCCTGTGCTTCCTTCTGCGCACGCACCTGATCCATAACCACAGCCAGGTTGCGCGGAACCGCTTGAATCACAGTCACCAGGCGCTGCGCCTGCACGTTAATCAGGAAGAGCACCTTTGAAATAAGCTCTTCGCGCGAAGGCAGATTCGCGATCGATTCCACTTCCTTGAGTTCGACAACTTTGCCTTCTACAAGTCCGACCTTGAAACTGAAGATGTCAGGATTTGCTTTCGAAAATTTTGAAATTGCTTTCGAAAGTCCAACCGGATCGCTCGTGCTCAACGCCACGGCGGTTACGCCCTTGAACTGATCCGCCATCGGCTCGAGCGGCGTACCAGCGGCCGCCTTACGCGCCAACGTATTCTTCACGACTGAATACGTCACGCCGGCTTCGCGAAGCTGCCGCCGCAGCTCCTGGTCTTTCGCGACCGTCATCTTCGTGAAACCTACCAGCATCGCCGCGTTCGCCTGTTTGAATTGTTCAGCGAGGGCGTCCAGATCTTTTTGCTTTTGCGCTTTAGTCTTCATCGTGTCCTCACTTATTTAGCAAACGCGGTTTCGTCGAGCAGCACACCCGGGCTCATCGTCGCAGCCAGATTGACCTTCTTCATATACTTGCCTTTGGCGGTCGATGGTTTAGCCTTGACGACCGCCTCAATCAACGCGCGCGCATTCTCAGCAATTTTGTCTTCCTCGAACGAAACCTTACCGACGGCCGTGTGAATAACTCCAGTCTTGTCGACCCGATACTCAACCTTGCCCGCCTTGGTTTCCTTCACGGCAGTCTTTACGTCGAACGTTACCGTACCGGTTTTCGGATTGGGCATCAGACCCCGCGGGCCGAGCACCTTACCCAGGCCACCTACCAGCCGCATCATGTCCGGGGTGGCAATGACCGCATCGAAATCGAGCCAGCCGCCCTTAATTTTGTCAACCATGTCCTGCCCGCCAACCAGATCAGCTCCGGCTTCTTCAGCCTCCTTGATCTTGTCTCCCTGAGCAATAACCAGAACCGTTTTTGATCTTCCCAGGCCGTGCGGCAGAACGAGAGTGCCGCGCACCAACTGATCGGCTTTGCGCGGATCGACGCCGAGCCAGATGGTCAATTCAACTGTTTCATCGAACTTTGCGAACGCGATTTCTTTGAGAGTCTTAACCGCGTCGGCCAGGCTGTATTTGCGCGTAGCGTCGATCTTCTCTGCCGCGGCGCGATATTTCTTTCCGTGCTTCTTCATTTTTCAACTCCGAGGTGCAAACGAGATTCTGGAATTTCAAATCTGGAATTTGAAATCCGTAGCATTCTCTCCCTCTCAATCGAAACGGCGAAAGCGGAGTCAGACAATTCGAAATCCGCAATTCGCAATTATTCAATCGTCAATCCCATCTGTCGCGCGGTCCCTTCGATGGTCCGCATCGCGCTCTCCAGGTTCGTGGTATTCAAGTCAGGCATTTTCGTTTTGGCGATCTCTTCGACCTTGGCGCGCGAAATCTTGCCGACCTTTTCCTTCTTGGGATTGCCGGCGCCCTTTGATATTCCTGCCGCTTTCTTCAACAGATCGGCGGCTGGCGGCGTCTTGGTTTCAAAAGTGAACGAGCGATCCGCATAGACCGTGATCACAACCGGAATCTTCATGTCGGGATCCATCTGCGCAGTCTTTGCGTTAAAGGCTTTGCAGAATTCCATGATGTTGACGCCGTGCTGGCCCAGGGCTGGACCGATCGGCGGCGCCGGATTGGCCTTGCCCGCCGGGACTTGCAACTTGATATAGCCTGTAATCTTCTTTGCCATTATTCTTCTTCCGTAAACGTTATCTTCTCAACATCGAGGAATCTCAGTTCGACTGGCTGAGTGCGAGCGAAAATCTTAACCCTAACTTTGAGAATCGCCTTCTGCTCATCAACTTCTTCGATTCTTCCAGTGAAATTCTGAAACGCGCCCACCTTAATGCGCACCATCTCACCGATCGAATACGAGAACCGCGCGTTCATTCCTCTTCCGTAAACGTAACCTTCTCGACGTCGAGAAAATTCAATTCCACCGGTGTCGACCGTCCAAAGATCGTCACCGTTACTTTCAACGTAGATTTGTCTTCGTTAACTTCTTCAACTTTGCCGGTGAAGCTCTGGAATGGACCAGACTTAATGCGCACCGTCTCGCCGGCGGCATAGGAAAATTTCGGCTTCGGCTTCTCTTCGGCAGCTGCCTGCTGATTCAGGATCTGCTCGACTTCATCCTGAGTTAGCGGGGTCGGCGTTTGGCCTCCGACAAAACCGGTCACCTTCGGCGTCGAACGGATCGCGTGAAACACATCGTCCGGAATATGACCGCGCTCATCGCAATCGATCTGGATCAAAACGTATCCAGGATAAAACATCCGCGAAGACTCAACTCGCTTGCTGCCACGCATCTCGACGACGGTCTCGGTCGGCACCAGCACTTCGGTGATCGCGCTTTCCAGATCGGTACCGGCGACGCGAGCCTTAAGGCTTTCGCAAACCTTTTTCTCGTGTCCGGAGTACGTATGAAGTATGAACCACTGATTCATTTAGATTCTTTCTTATTCAGCCGCCCAACAACGTCCTTAGGTGTTCAATCAGGTAAGCCCAGACGCGGTCAATTCCGAACAAATAAAGAGCAAAAAAGACAACCGCGATCAAAGTAATAATAGTCGTGTTCTTTACTTCGTTTGCCGTCGGCCATGAAACGCGCCGCATTTCCGAGCGCGTGTCACGCAGGAATTGCGCGGTGCGGCCAAAGAAGCTCGTGGTTGCAGTCGAGCTTCGCGGATGCCGGCCACCGCGATCTCCGCCACCCGGAGGCAGCGTGCCGCGTTGGATTTTCTTGGGTGGCTCGCCGCCCGGCGCCTGGGCACTCGCCTCCTCGGTTTCGAGTTCGGGTTCTTCTTCGCTCACGCTAACTTCGCCTAACTTCTCTGACACTTATGTTTCCAATCCTAATTGGCAGGGGTACCAGGATTCGAACCCGGACTTTCGGTTTTGGAGACCGACGTGCTAGCCGTTGACACTATACCCCTTCGTCAAAGGTGTCAGCCGCCTGGACCGGCGCCATTCATTTCAAGACACCGGCAACTGGAACCTGCCCACCTACTTCGTTTCTTTATGATCCGTGTGCTTACGGCAGCGCCGGCAGAACTTCTTAAACTCCAGGCGATCCGGAGTTGTTTTCTTGTTCTTGGTCGTTACGTAATTGCGGCTCTTGCAATCGCCGCACTGCAATACAATGTTATCGCGTGGCATAACCTATTTTCGATTTCCGATTGCCAATTTCCGATTTTTCGGTCGTGCCATTTCGTGTTTCCAATCGGCAATCAGCAATTGGAAATCGGCAATTCATTTACTCGACTACATCTGACACCGTTCCGGCGCCCACCGTGCGGCCGCCTTCACGAATCGCGAAGCGCAGACCCTTTTCCATCGCAATCGGCGCGATCAGCTCGATCTCCATCTGCACGTTGTCCCCAGGCATCACCATCTCG
>DASWQK010000218.1:0-1976 GCA_036403735.1 Pyrinomonadaceae bacterium | reverse complement strand
CATCCTCAATCACTCTTAAATCATATTGGCGCGCAATTCGATTGAGTTCTCCAATTTCAGTCGGGTACCCGCCCCAATGAACCGCCATTATCGCCTTTGTTCTGCTGCTAATCTTTCGCTCGACGTCCACTGGATCGATATTCCCCGTCAGCGGATCGATATCAGCCCAGACAACTTTCGCTCCTGCCGCGAGGATCGGAACGTTCGTCGCTGCGCATGTCATTGGTGTTGAGATCACTTCATCGCCCGCACCGACATTTGCGAGCCGCAGCGCCAGTTGCAACGCCGACGTGCCGGAGTTCACGGTGAGAACATTCTGACTTCCAAACCATTTTGAAAGCGCTCGCTCAAACTCTTCGACGCGCGGGCCTTGGCCGATATATCCGCTCGAAAGCGTGCCGGCCAGAGGCTCAAGGACGCTTTCGGGCATGTGAACCTTGAACAGAGGTATCGCCGGCCTTGCGCCCGCCAACGGTTCTTCAATCCTTTCGCAGGCAATCGACTCTGAGTCCACTAATAACGTTGGCGCGGACTTTGGCGTGCTCATCTCCTTCGGTTTCTCAGTAGTGGGATTAAGATCAAATCGAAAACACTTCTCGCTCAGAGAAACGAGTTTTCCATTCGAGCCTGGGTCTTATCAGGCCAGGATAGTCATGCGCGATTCGTCCTCGCGCAGAGTCTTTCTGCATCGGATCGCTAATCTGGAAAGCCAGGACATTCTCTTCAAAAACATGGACCTTTACCGGCATTTGAATTTCAACCACACTCACTCGCACAAAGAAGGTTCCTTCGGTCATCAGATTTCCCGGAATCCAACAGGTGCTCAGATATTCACCGGGACGATGCAATTCCAGAAGCCCATCATCGTATTGGTTGGCTGAGGTGAAAAGCAGAACGCCCTGGCTGTCATAGACGACGAATTCCGCCGCGAGCTTAGTGACCGGATGCATAACCGTGTAACCGATTTCAATTCCGATTGACTCCCGGCTATCAAAGAATTGTTGACTCTCTCCGGAAGTATTTTGCACGCGCACCACATTTAACCGGACCAGGTCATTGCCCGGCGCGCTGGACGGATCCGGCCAACATTGTTCCGCTTGTAATCCGAAGCCGGAATTCAGATATGTGCCGACGACCTCAGCCGTTTTTCCCGAGTCCGTAATCCGGCCGCGGTCCAGCAATAGCGTTCGGGGCGAGAGGCGCACAACTGATGGCATGTGATGACTGACAAACAAGATCGTCCTTCCTTGTTTCGCCACGTCGCCGATTTTGCCCAGGCATTTTTTCTGAAACTCCGCATCGCCTACGGCGAGGACCTCGTCAATGAGAAGAATCTCTGGTTCGAGGTGCGCGGCGACCGCAAAAGCAAGACGAACCTGCATGCCGCTTGAATAGCGCTTGACCGGCGTGTCAATGAACCGCTCAATCTCCGCGAAAGCTACGATCTCGTCGAACTTACTTTTTATCTCCGTGCTGCGCATGCCGAGGACCGCACCGCTCAGATAGATGTTATCTCGACCGGTCAGTTCCGGATGAAACCCGGTGCCGACTTCCAGCAACGCGCCCACGCGCCCGCGAATTTGTGCCCTGCCACGCGTTGGTCTGGTGATGCGCGCGAGCACCCGTAGCAGCGTGCTCTTCCCCGCTCCGTTTCGCCCAATAATGCCGACAACTTCACCCGGCTCAATCTGGAACGAGACGTCGTCCAACGCCCAAACAAAACCATTTCCGTTTCGCCGCCGCGGATACTGATCGTGGAAGTCCGTGCCGGCTGCGGCGCTGCTGCCATTCCCGTTCTTACGCGAAGGGCGCAAGCTCCGAAATGGCGCCTTCACGCGATTAGTCAACACATCGCGCAGGGACTTGTATCGTTCCTGCCCACCGATGCGATATCGTTTGCCCAGGTGCTCGACCTGAATTGCGAAGTTATTCACGACTAATTAGTTTTAGAACTCAAGCGATCGCGCCTCGTCGAT
>DASWQK010000217.1:0-8522 GCA_036403735.1 Pyrinomonadaceae bacterium | reverse complement strand
GAGAACATCCGGAGGCCTCTGTTAGTTAGCGACACCAGGCCAACTCACTAATACTCGCGGTTTTGTAACTCCTGCATTCGTAGTAACATCAGCGCATTCTCGTTGGAGTTTCAGAAGTTATGCGTACAAATCGATTTGCCGCGATCATATTTTCAACCGTTATCGTTGCGTTGCTCGCCCCTTCATCGTCGCCTGCGCAAGCCCCTAACTCGTCCGACATCCTGTTTACAGTTTCGATGCCCCGGCCCTGGACGCATCTGTTGGAAGTCGAAATGCGTTTGCAGATCCCGGCCAGCCTCAACGTGCCGAACGACACGGATCTAATCATGCCGGTGTGGACGCCGGGCTCGTATCTGATTCGCGAATTCGAAAGAAATGTTCAGGACTTTGTGGCGAGTGATGCCAACGGCCGCCCGCTAACGTGGACAAAGATCGACAAAAATACGTGGCGCGTAAACACCAATGGCGTGCGACAGTGGCGCGCTTTCTATCGTGTGTATGCGAACGAATTTTCGGTGCGCACGAATGAAATGAATTCCGATCACGCGTTCTGGAACAACGCCGCACTCTTGATGTATCCGAATGGACGCCTGAATGCTGCGTCAACTCTACGCGTGATCGCTCCATCAGGTTGGAAGATCGCGACCGGGCTGCCTCCCCTTGCCGGTCAGCCGAATACATTTCGCGCAGAGAACTTCGACATTCTCTATGACTCGCCGTTTGAAGTCAGCGATTTCAAGGAGATCAAATTCGCGGTGCGCGACGTACCGCATCGCATCGTGATCGACGGCGAAGGTAATTACGATCCTGACCGGATGAAGGCTGACGTCCAGAAAATCGTTGAAGCCGAAACCGGAATGTTCGGCGTCATCCCGTACCACGATTACACTTTCATCCTGCATCTGCGTGCGAACGGGGGCGGCGGCCTGGAGCATTTGAACTCGACCGCGCTCGGCTTCTCGCGTTTTCGGTTCGGCACTGAGCGAGGATGGCCGAGTTTTTATGGCCTGGTCGCGCACGAGTTCTTTCATCTCTGGAACGTGAAGCGCATCCGGCCCGACGCGCTGGGACCATTCGATTACACCAAAGAAAACTACACTCGCCTGTTGTGGGTCGCCGAAGGCATCACCAGCTACTACGGCGATCTGATGGTGCGGCGCGCCGGTTTGATTTCCGATAAAGAATATCTTGACGGTCTCGCGCGGAAAATTCAGAATTTTCAGAACACGCCCGGACGCTTACAGATGAGCGCCGAAGACGCCAGCTTCAATACGTGGATTAAGGAATACCGGCCCGACGAAAATTCGGTGAACTCGCAAATTTCCTATTACGACAAAGGCGAGTTTCTGGGCCTTCTGCTCGATCTCGAAATTCGACGGCGCTCGAACGACACGAAGTCGCTCGATGACGTGATGCGTTATCTCTATCACGAGTTCTATGAAAAGAACCGCAACTACACCCCCGCTGATTTCCTGAAAGCATGCGAGTTGATGGCGGGAGGAAGCTTCGAAGACTTCTTCGCGCGCTATGTACGTGGACGCGATGAGCTTCCTTTCAATCAAGTTCTTGCGGGTATCGGATTGAGTCTGGAACAATCCGGCCCGGAAGTCGGCGGCCTCGGTGGATTTGCGCCTGGCCCGCTGCCTTCGCGGAAGGGATTCCTCGGGGCCGATCTCGAAGACAGCGGTGATTTTATCAACGTAAAAGACGTGCGCGCGGGCACTCCCGCATACGAGCAGGGACTGAACGCCAAAGACAAAATCATCGCGCTGGATGGCGCGCGCGTTAACAAAGAAACCTTCGAGGCATTAATCGCCGCGAAGCGGCCGGGCGAGAAAGTTCACATAACGATATTTCGCAACGACGATCTGCGCACCCTGGATATCAAGTTAACGGGCATGAGTGATTCGCCTTATCGAATCGTGCCACTCCGGCAGGCAACGGAAGAACAGAAGCGCAGGTATGGTGGGTGGATAAATGGCGTGCGGTCGAGCAACTAAGAGTCGGACCGGCTACAGAACCGCTTGCGATAGCAAGCGGGTAAATCTGGACTGAGCCGTGTGCAATGTGAGCGTTCTCATTCACACCCGGCTTCAGTCAGCCGGGTGATGGGACTCAAAAGTGGGGCGAAACCGTTTAGACGGTTTCTATATCTAGCCTTGCGCATTTCATCTGGCTAAAGCCAGATGTGAATGAAATGGATGTTCTTCATAGAATTCGAGATCTGAATGGCCAGCAAAAGAATTTTTGTGGCAATCCTTTGAGACCGCACTAATTAAATGAAACGCTTTTCGCGCAAAAGGAATCTGATCGCTCTGTTTACCTTCATCTTCCTTTTCACGCAGTTTTACCCGCTTGCTATCGCAAGCGGTTACGTACCAGCCACCTCGGTTGAAACCATTCAACTCCAAAGCAAACTAGTCAATGCAACTCTTCCTTACAATGTGATCCTGCCGGCTGATTATCGAACCTCAAAGACCACACGTTATCCGGTTTTGTATCTGCTCCACGGCCTGGGCGGTCACTACTCTGATTGGCTCACGCGAACAAACGTCGCCGACTATGCAGCGCAGTATCGAATGATAGTCGTAATGCCCGAAGGAAACGACAGTTGGTATGTCGACGGCGCGGCGGGAGTGAACGACAAATATGAATCGTACATTCTGAAAGAACTGATGCCGGACGTGGATAAGCATTATCGAACCATCCAGTCACGATATGGCCGCGCAATCGCGGGACTGTCGATGGGCGGATACGGCGCAATCAAGTATGGATTGAAGTACCCGTCTACGTTTGCGTTTGCCGGATCAGTCAGCGGCGCGTTCGGCGTCACGCGTTACACCGAGAAAGAGATGGCCGGCGCGAGTTGGGAACCATTTCTGAAGATCTTTGGACCAGCGGGAAGTGAAACACGCAAAGCCAACGATATCTTCGAAATTACCAAAGCGCTAACGCCCGGCCGCGTTGTCTCGCTGCCTTATTTTTATTTTGATTGCGGGACCGAAGACGCGGCGCAGCACTTCAACCCGAATCGCGAACTGTCCGGAATTTTTTTGGAGAAGAAGATTCCTCACGAGTATCGCGAACTACCGGGAAACCACAGTTGGCAGTATTGGGACCAACAGGTGAAAGAGGTTTTGCGAATTGCGGCGGAGAAACTGCGAGCGCCAAAAGCTTCAGCGAAAAGTCGCCGCGGATGAACGCGGATTCAATAACTATCCAGCCACGAAAAGGCACAAAAAGCACGAAAGAAACCGCAAATCTCCCTTGTGCCTTTTGTGCCTGGCTCGAGGTCCTGGCCGATTGTTTACCTCATCACGAACTGAAAATTATTAAGGCCACGGCGGTTGTTTTGGTTCGCGACGGGTTGGGTGCCGAGCACGCTTTGCACGATCATCAGTCGCGCATTCATCCGTGGTTCAGGCATTTGAAACTTCTCAGCGCTCGAGCGCGCACCGTCGAAATCAACTTTGGCCAGGGCGGACAACTGAGCGCCGTAACGCGCAACCATTCCAACCAGATCGTCGTTGGCCTTGAGCGACAATTCACCTTCTTTGAAAATATCAACCTCAAATCCATTTAGGATCGTGGCGGCAGAAAGCAGCTCATTTAACTGCGCGATGCCCGCGTCCATGATTTCAAAGCTCTTTTTTGCATCAAGCGTCGCATAAGCATCGGCAACTTTGAGCTGATCCTGAAAATCGTTGTAGTTCATCGCCCGCCTGGCAATCAGGGTGCGGGCGTCGTCCATGAACCGTAGCGCCAGCTTTTGATTGTCCTTCTGCGTAGCTGTCGCGAGATCGATCAGGTACTTCACTCGATCGGTATCTGACGGCAGCGCCGCCAGCTTCTGTTTGATCTCGTTCATCTTTTCAGGGCTGGCAGTCATCGTTAATTTCTTAAAGTCGACGGCCTGCATGATCGCCGTCTTGCCGGCTTCGTCGAGATGGTTAGTCGCAATGTCCAGCGCCTTGTCGGTGTTGCCTTCATCAATTGCCTTTTGCGCAGCCTGTTGGTAAATGCGCGATTGAATCTGCGGCGGCGCGGTACTGGCCGCGGTCACCAGACTGTCGCTCGAGCCCTGTTGCATCGTGCGCATCTGGTTTCCGAATGTCTGCATGGTATTGGTATTGACGCCGAGTTCGGTCAACTTCTGACGCACGGACTGCGCGCGCTCCGGCATGTATTGATCGATTTGCGGCAGCATCCCCTGCAGTGAAAAGAGGAGCGACCGCGCATTGTTTTGTCGCGCCGTCGCATCGTCCGGCGGATTCTGCTGCTGCTGCTGTGGCCCACGCATCACTCGCGCGGCGCCGCCTCCGCGTTGGGTGTTGTTGACCGGTCCCATCGAAGTCACTGAAAGTGCGGCGGTGATCGCGCTGTCCATCAAATCGTGGTACGCGGACTCACTCAGGATCGGTGCGCGTACGTTCGTATTGCTCGCTGCAGTCGACGTTGGTTGAGTACTGGCCGTGCTTGCCGGCATTGGACCGGGCGACAAAAGATTCATCGCGACACTGGTCGCTTCCCGGCTGGCCAGCAGACTGTCAGACGCAAGGCGGTTCAGAGTTTTGTCCGAAAGCTTTTTGAACAACTCTGCATCCTTGGTTTGCAGTTGTGTGAGAATACGACTAAGCGAAGTTGGAAAATCTCCTTTGTCGAGTGACTCGACCGCTTTCTGATAAGCAAACTTTGGATCTGTCGTAGCCACTGTCGCCAACAGGGCCTGCTCAAGATTATTTCCCTGATCAAAGATGAGCCCCCGGTTTCCCCGGCCTGTTGCATTGATTGCCGTCTGGGTCTGCGGTTGCTGCTGCGTCGAATGCAAAAGTTGATAACCAAGTTCGGCATCATGACGTCCGGCGGTCAACACCAATTCCTGACGCAGTTGATTCATCATCATCACGTCTTCACGATCATTGCGATCGACTTCCATCATCACCTGGCCCAGCATCGCGCCGGCGTCAGTCAACAGACTACGGCCGCGCGCCGGATTCTTGTCCCACAACATATCGCCGGCCGCGATGTTCACCCGGATCTTGTTTTCAGGCAGCCTTAGTCCCTGCGAATCGGTCACGACCTGCTCGAGCAAAGCCACGGCTTTCTTTTCCAGCTTCGCTTTTTCTTCCTGCTGTTGCTGCGGATCCGGAGACTGTTGCGCGGTCGCGGTTTGAGCAGTCGCGGTCTGCGCAACTGCGATCGCGGCAGACGCCAGCAGAATCATGAATGGAGCGATTTTCTTTAACATCGATTTTTTCCTCGAAGCCCGAACCAGGGAAGATTTGCCCGGCAGTTCTGACACATTAGACGGCTTAGTCCCTGATTTGGTTACTAAACCTCGCGTTTGCGGTAAATGATAACATCCCCGCGCGAAGAGTTCAGAGTCCAACCCCTGTCTCACGTTCGAAGACAGTCGTTGGTTCCGAATTTTACTTGCTGCTGAGCATAGGTTAATTTGTGAGGCCGTGTCAGAAGCCCGCGCGTCAGCAAGGGCTACCTACCCAGACTAGACCTTCCTCACGGTCGGGCTTCTGACACAATTTTGGATCAGGAGACAAATTAATGGAGCCAGGAACCGTAACGCAATACCGGTGGACCGATATGCCCGCAGAGCCTCTGTCGGATTTGCTGTCCCGCAAACTGATCACCGGCGATCGCATGATGCTGGCGCACGTTTATCTCAAGAAAGGATGTGTGGTCCCACGACACTCGCATGAGAACGAGCAGATCACTTACATCCTTGAAGGTGGCTTGCGATTTTGGATTGGCGCGGATGAAGCGCAGGTCATAGACGTGCTCGCCGGAGAAGTGCTCCATATTCCGTCCGGTGTTCAGCATAAGGCTTTAGCGTTGGAAGACACTTTGGACGTCGACATCTTCAGCCCACCGCGACAGGATTGGCTGGATAAGACGGATGATTATTTGCGACAGAAGTAACGCAGCGATTGATTCACTGAGCAAATGAGTCAATAAATGGATCTCGGTCTCAAAAACAAAATCGCTCTCGTCACCGCCGCCAGTCGCGGACTGGGCCGGGCCGTTGCCGAAGAACTCGCTGCGGAAGGCGCATCCCTAATCATTTGCTCGCGCAAACAGGAAACGATCGAGCGCGTCGCGAACGAGATCAAAGAAGCAACTGGCGCCAACGTCTTTGGAGCCGCCGCGGATGTTTCTAATCCGGATGATGTCGCACGTCTCGTCGATGCGGGCGTTCAAAGATTTGGGCGCATCGACATTCTGGTGACGAACGCGGGTGGACCACCCGCCGGACAATTCGAGAGTTTCAATCTCGAGCATTGGGACGCAGCGACTCGTCTGCTGTTACACAGCGCTGTCGAACTGGCTCGCCAGGTTTTACCGGGCATGAAAGAACGCCGCTGGGGAAGGATTCTCAACATCACTTCCATCGCAGTGAAACAGCCGGTTGATAATTTGATCCTTTCTAATAGTTTGCGGGCCGCCGTCACTGGCTTCGCGCGCACGCTCGCGAATGAAGTCGCGCAGTTTGGCATCACGGTCAATAACATCATGCCGGGTTACACCCGCACTGAACGGGTGGAAGAGTTGTCGCGCATGATGGCTGAGAAGCAAGGAATCACACCCGAAGAATTTGTAGCGCGTTGGGAGCAGGAAATTCCCATGCGCAGAATCGGTGACCCGCGCGAGTTCGCAGCGCTAGCTGCGTTCCTGGTTTCCGAACGCGCCAGCTACATCACCGGCACCTCGACTCCAGTCGATGGCGGATGGATTAAGGCAATCATGTAGCGCAAGTTGTGAACTTGCGGTTGAGGTTATTAATAATTATGAACTGCACACATCTCGATCAAATCAAAGAAGTAACACCCAGCGCTAATGGCTGTGAAGATTGTCTGAAGATTGGCGACACGTGGGTGCATCTGCGGCTCTGCATGACCTGCGGGCACGTCGGCTGTTGCGACTCTTCAAAGAACAAACACGCGACGAAACACTTTCACGCAACGAAGCATCCGATCATCAAATCATTTCAGCCCGGCGAAGACTGGGGCTGGTGCTATCTCGATGAAGTGATGTTTGATGAATTAGACATACCCACAACGTAAGAGAGGCTGGTTCGCAGAAGCTTGTAGCTCCGACCGGGCTGCTGCTATCTTTGCGCCGCTGTTAGTCTCCGCGAGCGGTGGCTACTCGCGGTCCCAATTACCCGTCCGGCTCTCTCGCAATGCTGGCTCTCACCAAAGGAGGACGACATGCCTAACACCGATGATATGCGTTGGTTCAAGACCAATTTTCAGACGAAGCTCGAAGCGGGACTTCAAGGAACGCCTTACACAGTCGATTTCATGACAGCACTCGCGTGTCAGGAAACCGGCGAAGTGTGGCCCATTCTAAGAAAGACTGATCTGAGCCTCGATCGAATTCTGGAATTGTGTGTTGGCGACACGCTGGATTCCCCGCGCCGCAGCGTGGACGCTTTCCCAAACAACAAAGGCGATCTGGTAGCGCACCATCCCAGAGGACAGGAAATATTCGCTTTAGCGCGGCAAGCCCTCGTTGACATGGCTCATTTTGTCAAAGAGTATCGAGGTGTCGCGTCCGATGAACATCCTAACAAGTTCTGCCACGGCTTCGGTATCTTCCAATTCGACATTCAGCACTGCAAGACCGACCCCGATTACTTTCTACAGAAGCGTTATGCCAATTTCGACGAGTGTCTTAAGAAAGCAATTGGTGAGCTTGAGCCGGCCCGGAAACAGATCGGGTTGCCGAGTACCCTAACGGATCACGAGCAGGCGTTTGTGGCGATTGCTTACAACATCGGGCCAGGAAGATTCCGCCTGTCGCGAGGACTCCAGCAGGGCTTTGCGCAAAAAGACAAACACGGGAAAGTCATTGGGCCTTTCTATGGCGAGCAGTTTTTTAATTTCATGCAGCAGTCGAAAACTGTGAAGGGCGATGGCGCGGCCACCACAACGACTCCTCCAGCGACCACCGCGCAAGTTTTCAAAGTGACCGCGAGCGTGCTGAATTTGCGCAGCCAGTCGCAAATCGATCCAAACAATCCTAAAGCAAATATCCAAGCCAAGTTGCCGAACGGCCAACGCGTGACGGCGGTGACGGGCCAGCCGGTGAATGGATTTCTCGAGGTAGAAACAAGTTTCGAAGGGCGCGAGCTGCGCGGATTTGCTTCAGCACAATTTCTGACGCCAGTGTAACAAACGCAGTCGATGAAGTGATGTTTGATGAATTGTGAGAAGTATTCAAGTGCGAGAAATATGACATTCGCGAGGGCAATCGAGGGTTGACCCTTGTCGCGTGGGTTCTCATAAATCATAATTGGTTTGGAATGAGCGCTAATCTTGCCACTGAACAGCAATTTGGAATTGACTTTGCGAGAAGTGGTGTCCCATTTACTCCTTGGCTGAACAAAACAAATCCGTTATCTGAGGACGCGTTCGAGGAGCAGATGTCCCAAGTTCCTCAGAATCAATTGCCGTCTCGTTTGCGTCGCGAATTAACGGCACCCACTAAGCCAAGTCCCAATG
>DASWQK010000216.1:0-4006 GCA_036403735.1 Pyrinomonadaceae bacterium | reverse complement strand
ATCGAGATCGTCGGGATACTTCCTGGTTAACTCTCCCATCGCCTTGCTGTAATCGGCAGAGAGCTTCTTCAGATCCGCTTTCGAATCGTTTGAGTAACGCTTTAAGAGTGCGGCTATGTAATCGCGTTCGTCGCCCGGCGCATGGTTCGCGAGCGCCTGAGCTTTTTGCACCGCCTCGTAAGCCGACTTTTCGCGATCCGGATCGACATCTAGATTGATATTCGGTCCCAATGCGTAGGCCACGCCCCACCACGCCATGGCCATGTTTGGATCGAGTTCCGCCGCGCGCTTGAACGACCGCACGGCCTCTTCATGATTGAACCCGTAGGTCATTCGCAATCCCTGGTCGAAAAACTTTTGTGCTTCCGGATTC
This sequence comes from Pyrinomonadaceae bacterium, assembly GCA_036403735.1. Classification (GTDB taxonomy): domain Bacteria; phylum Acidobacteriota; class Blastocatellia; order Pyrinomonadales; family Pyrinomonadaceae; genus UBA11740. Next base: position 3,633 of record DASWQK010000216.1, on the reverse strand, counting down.
TTTGTCGAAGTCGCGTGATGCCACGAACCAAGTCCGGAATAGATTTCCACCGGCTTGGGTTCCGGCATCTTCATGTCGGATTGTTGGGCGAAAATAGTTATTGAGAAAATAAATATGAACGATAAAGCTATTGACCTCATTTTAGGATCTCCAACGCCAAGACTGATCATTCCAGCGAATTTGTTCGGTTTTAGCATGAATCTAATGGAAAAGGAACGAGGTGCGCCAGTGGCTGGTCGCTCAAACAATATATTGGACTGATGCGGCTGAGGGCGTATCATTGGTCCATGCTCAATGCCGGAGCCCTTACATTTGAGGAGTTTGCCATGCGCGAACAACTTCCCCTCGCGACGATTCATGATGCCGTGCTCGAATTCTTACGCGGGCGCGACGATGCGGTTGTGTTTGGCGCGCAAGCTGTCAACGCCTACGTGAGTGAGCCGCGCATGAGTCAGGACATCGATCTTGTTTCCACGCGCGCGACTGAACTCGCTGAAGAACTGCGTGAATATTTGAGCGAGCGTTTTCATATCGATATGAACGATGACGTGGATCGGCGCCGGCAAAGGTTACCGCTTGTTTCAAATCCAGAAGCCCCGTAATCGTCATCTGGTCGACGTGCGTACGGCGGACTCTCTTCCCCATGCGGAACGAATCGAAGACGTGTTGGTAATGTCGCCGCCCGAACTCATTGCCCACAAAGTCATTGCTTATCATGCGCGTCGTGGCCAACCTAAGGCCGGAACCGACTGGCGCGACCTGGCGATGTTGCTGCTGACTTTTCCTGAGTTGAAAAAAGAAAAGGGCGCGGTTAGTGAAGCTTTGAGATTACTTGGCGCGAAAGATGATGTAATAGAGACGTGGCGCGAATTAGTCGCGCAGGAAATCAGCGATTCGGAAGACGACGGCGAGTTCGATTAGGCTAAACTTACTCATTCACCTTCACCGCCAGAAACGCATCTTGGGGAATCTCTACGCGCGCGACTTTCCGTACTTCTTTTTCCACTCTCGATAGTTCTTTGGAATTTCAGCCTTCTTCAATTGATGCCAGGCCTTGAGCGCCTGCGCCCTGGTTGCGTTCTTTTCGCCGGCCAAAAAATCGGAGAGAAAATTTATGTATCTGCCGGAAGGGACCTGAACCTGTGGGAAACTGCCCTGCATCTGATTCAACTTTACGTATTGTCTCACCAGGTCCCGATAGGTGATCTTGATGCCGTTTTCGATCTGCTGCTCTCGCCAACGGTTCAGTCGATAGCGGGCCCCTGATTTCCTCTTTAGCTTTGGTGCAATCTTCAGCGCTTCCTGAACAATAAAATCTTTTGTGTCCCTGTCATTGGTAAAGTTAACCACGGGAAGTTTAAGACTGAGTCCTCTTTCGACATCTCTGACCCCTGACCTTGAGAGAGTTTTCCTGGTCGGTTTCCTGATGCTGCCGGTCCGCAAAAAATGCTTGATTAACTCTTCGAGTTCGTCCTTCCGAAGTTTCGAGGCTGCCGGGATACCCATGTCATCGGCGAACGCTTTTATCTCGAGCGCATACCAATATCCATTGTCGAATTCCTCAACAGTCATGGATTTCGAAAGGGTAATGGATTTCGAAAGGTTTGGTTTAGGCATCCGTTACCTTATCTCGGCGTCATAATACCTTCAGCGAGATCACTCATTCACTTTCAACGCTAAGAGTAATAAATAGTTTTCAAGTCGGGAAAATTCAAGCCTACCTGATCGAGGTCATGCGTTAGAAGAACGAGTTTGTAGTGAACTGCACTGGCCGCTATCCAAGCATCTCCCGCTTCCAACCTTCTGCCGATTCGCTTGCAGTGCGTAGTAAGTCGTGCCCAAGTCTGGGCCAATTCAGGATCGTAGGGAATCACGAGAAACTTCTGGAGAAAGATTTCGAGACCGGCACGAAGCGTCGTTCCCCAACCGTTCTCTTCTGCCCACGACCACAGCTCCGCAACCGTTTGAAAGCTGACAGCCAGGATTTGGCCTTCCATATGCGTCTTGTACTGAACACGCAACGCATCATTCGTTTTCTTTGGGTGTAGCAAGCTGGCGACGGTCGTGTCGAGTAAGACCGTGCTCATTTGGTGTGCTGATCCTCAGTATTGAGTTGCAGTCGCGTCTGTCGTTCTGACAGAACGAAGTTCATCAAAGCATCCGGATCATCGTCGGCGGGCCACAAAGCGGCAAGCTCCCTAAGATCGTCGATTGGACTAACGCCCTGTTCGGTAATCAAACGGCTCAAGACATTTTCGCTGTCGCTCGTTTCATGACGAAGTAGGTCTGTCTCTAGCTTGCTCATTGATTTCCACCTCGCACTCAACGCTTGAGTGCCGTCTTTCATGCCTTAAAATTAGCCGCGAGAATCTGTGGCGTCAAGAGCCATCGTCATTCATTCACCTTCAGCACCGCCAGAAATGCATCCTGCGGAATCTCTACGCGGCCGACTTTCTTCATCCGCTTCTTGCCTTCCTTCTGCTTCTCCAGCAGCTTGCGTTTGCGCGAGATGTCGCCGCCGTAACACTTAGCGATCACGTTCTTACCCATGGCCTTTACCGTTTCGCGCGCGATTATTTTCGCGCCGATGGCGGCCTGGATTGGGACTTCAAAGAGCTGGCGCGGGATTAATTCCTTCATCTTGGTTGCCAGGGCCCGCCCTTTCGCGGCCGCGGTATCGCGATGAAGAACCAGCGACAGCGCATCGACGGGCTCGCCGGCTACCAAAATGTCGAGCTTCACCAGATCGCTTATCCAATAACCGGCCAGGTGATAATCGAGCGAAGCGTACCCCCTGGAAGTTGATTTCAAGCGATCATAAAAATCGAGCACGATCTCGTTCAAAGGCAGTTCGTAGGTCAGCATCACTCGATTCGCGGTGATGTACTCAAAGCCTTTCTGCGCTCCCCGCTTTTCTTCCAGCAACGCCAGGATTCCGCCCAGGTGTTCTTCCGGAGTCAGGATCGTCGCTCGGATTGCCGGCTCTTCAATCTTTAACAGTCGGCCCGGATCGGGCATCTTTGCCGGCGAATCAATTTCCGTGACCTTGCCGTCAGTGGTAGTCACCAAATAGCGCACGCCCGGCGCCGTGGTGATCAGATCGAGATCGAATTCGCGTTCCAGACGCTCCTGCACAATTTCCATGTGCAGCAGGCCGAGAAAGCCGCAGCGAAATCCAAAACCAAGCGCGGTCGAAGACTCTGGTTCGTAGAAGAACGACGCGTCATTCAAACGCAGCTTGTCCATCGCATCGCGCAACTCTTCGTACTGGTTTGTGTCCACGGGATAGAGTCCCGCAAAAACCATCGGCTTGATTTCCTGATAGCCGGGAAAAGGCTCAGTCGTGGGCCGCGCAGTCTCAGTGATGGTATCGCCGATTTGCACGTCGGCTACGGTCTTTATTGAAGCAGTCAGAAAGCCGACTTCGCCGACGCCGAGATGATCGATCGGTGTCGGGCGCGGGCGATTCACTCCGAGGGTATCAACCTGATAGTCGCGACCCGCAGTCATGAAGCGAATCTTCATTCCCGGTCGAATGACGCCGTCGATCACGCGAAACAAAACAATCACGCCGCGATACGAGTCGTACCATGAATCAAAGATCAACGCCTTCAAGGGCGCGTTTGCATCACC
>DASWQK010000215.1:0-4991 GCA_036403735.1 Pyrinomonadaceae bacterium | reverse complement strand
AGATGGTCACGCGCGACTCAAAAGACAACGTCTCGTTTGATACTCGCGATCGCGCCAAGTCCGGCGCCGTGGTTCACCGGAACATCATTAAGAAGAACTGATACGGCAAAGAGCAAAGGGCTAAGACTCTGAAACGTTTAGAGGCGGGCTACTGCCCGCCTCTTTTACGTTTAAAATATACGCACGCAAGATGCGCGCGAACCGCCGACAAGATGTCGGCGCTCCATCTGCCCTCTCAGTGCACCAATTTCGTCGAAAACAAAACCCCGTACATCTCATCCGATCGGCTATCAAATTTGCCGCCGCTGGTTGAGAGCATGACATTCACCAATTGTGTCTGCCCGCCAAACTTTCGATAAGTCATCCATTGCAAGCGCCGAAAGTCATCGGCCATCTGCGGCTTTGATTCACGAAACTCAACGCCGCGGGCCCCGTCAAGTTCGAGCCACTTTATCTCATCCACTTCTCCGTTCTTCTGCCTCACCTTCGCACTTTCGTGGTACGCATTCAGGCTTAGGTCGGTCGGAAAATCGGGGCCCATCGGGGAAATACTTACGATCAAAAACGCTCCGTTACCTCCATACGAAAAACTATTCGTCGACACGTCCTGCTTTTTCCAGCCTGCCGGCAATGTCCATGAGATGCCCTGCTGGTCCCATTTCACGTCTTGTCCGTTCGCTATGGCGGCCATTTGCGCAGAAGTCGGCGCCGGCTTTTCGACCGGTTCGTCTCCGATCTTCGTCGGGTTGCTCGACGAAGATGAAGACGAATTAGAGTTACTGTTTGTTTTCAGCTTGTTGGTCAGGTTGCACGCTGCAACCACCAGCACCAAAGCCATAATCGCGAGCGCATTTTTCATCGGGTGATGTTCATCCTTCTTAGAAGTGAATTGGCAGAGGCCTTTTACCGGAACATTGAACGCGAGTCAAATATTCGCATTCTTCAAATCGCACCACTCGCGTGCTATTCTTGAGTCGTTCCCCTTCAGTTCGTTCAATCATGGCGTCATCAGCAGACGCTTCAAGAGGTGTGTTATGCGACAAATCGAATTAAGACGTGTATCTGAAGTGGGACTCATCGCAGCCATTACAGTCCTGGCATTCGCGTGTCAGCCCGCGCGAAACATAAATTCGAATGTAAACGCGAATGCGAACTCGAACAGCAACGCGAACTCTGCGACGAGCAACGACAACTTCAACTCGAGTTCCGACAACAGCGGTCCATCAATCAACACCCGTGAGCCGGACAAATACTCGGCCACGCTGGTCTTCAGTATCGAGACCGAAGGCGGCGACAAAGCGATTGGTATTCCATCGTTGAATTTGCAGGTCGCCCGCAACGGCGATGATCGACGACTCGAATTCAAACTGCCGGACGGGTCGCCGCTGATCTATCTCGATCACGACAATCATCACTACGTGATTTTGCCGGCGCGCAAACAGTACGCCGAGCTGACAAAGGAAGCGACCGGCGTTCAATTTCAGAAACTGCTGACACCCGGACAAGTTGTGGAAGACTTGAAAAGCAGAAAAGGTGTCCAACGAGTGGGCGACGACACGATGAATGGCCGCGCCGCTGAGAAGTATCGTTACAGTGCCGAAACGAACACCAATACCAAGGCCGGCGATGTGAAGGCCGAAGCTTTCGTCTATGTTGATAAAGAAACAGGGCTGCCGTTGCGAGCTGAGTTAGACGCTCAGAGTTCAGGCGACGTAAAAGGTGTTAAGGCCGCGCGGGCCATTGCGGAAATGCGCGACATCAAAACTGATGTCGATGCGACGATGTTTCAAACGCCCGCTGGTTACGATCAAGTTCCGCCGGAGAAAATTCGCCAGCAAATCGATGCACTAACCGGTGCGATTATGTCGGTGCTGAAAGCGATGAATGCGGGCGCGTCAGGGGCATCGCCGGCGCCGACAGCTTCGACAAATCGATAACAATGAAGAAATCGATCCTGCTTCTTTTCATTGGCTTGCTCGTCGGCGGGCTGGCGACCGTTTATTTTCTTGGTTCGCCACGGACGCGCGGCCTGCCGGGCACTCTGCTCAGGCCGCCTGATCGCAGTGGGGACACATCCGGAACCGTCACCGTCACGATTGATGAAAAGTTTTTCGACTCGCTGCTGGGCACGATCTTCAGCAAGCTTGGTCCACCGCAACTCAAACTTTCACAAAATCAATCGCAGTCATTCATCCAGCCGGCAGTGTTTCAGAGCTCGTGCAACAACGTGGTCGCGCTGAATTCGGAAGGCGGCAACGTAAAGACCGGCGTGCGGTTTACCGGCGGCAAGATTGTGGCGCCGCTGGCATTCGCCGGCAGCTACAGTGTCCTCAGCCAGTGCGTTCAATTCAAAGGTACTGGTAAAGCGACCGTCGATCTATCGTTCGACTCCGCCCGGCAGACTGTCTTCGGCGCACTAAATGTTGAAGAGGTAGAGCTCGACGGTGTATCGCCGATCGTTACCACGCTGGTGACTGCGTTTGTTCGCCGCGCCATCGCCGAACAACTAAATCCATTCGAAGTGCTGCCAGTCTCGCAACTGTCACTCTCGCTCCCGGTCCAGGTAAGCGGCGGCATTGTGAAAGCGATCGTGAAAGACGTCCGCTCGGAAGTTCAGGAAGGCACACTCAAACTTTACCTGACGTATGATTTCAGCGCTGAGAAGAAGAGCGGATGACTGACGCTCCGCCATATAGCCGTCTTCAGACGGCTTGCCCGCAGGGTTCATAGACCAGCTTCTAGCGCTGGGGAGTCAGCCGAACACAACGAACGTTAGCGCGCCTTTTCCCATCCTGACAAAATATTTCTTCCTAAGCATGAAACGTTTCGCTCGTTTTCTACATTCACGGGCGAGACTTGAACAATGCTTCCTTCGGAAGCGTACTTAGGGAGGACGATCATGATGAAGATTTTCGCAATAGCATTGCTGGCGCTGGCTTTGACAGCGTGCGAATCCAGCACCGAAAACGCGAACAGCACCAACGATAACAAACCGGCAGCGGCCACTCCGGCGCCGGCAACGCCTGCGGCCACGGTGTCCCCGGCGTCCAGCCCGGTGGCGTCGCTGCAACTCAAAGCAGGTGACAAGGTGAAAGTCACCACCAACGGTTCATCAACGGAAGCAACCGTGGTAAGCGTTGACGAGAAGGCCGGCAAGGTCACAGTCAAGATGGCGGGTCAGAAGGATGAAAAGACTGTCGCCATCTCAGCCGTCGTCAAGCAGTAGCCGCAAGTACCGAGATGAAGGCAACGCGACCACGTTGCCTTCATCAAACCGGCTAAGAAAGTACGGAGTGATGGCACGAAGTAACTGACAAGATGTTCGGGATCTTCCCGATCCCTCTGGGAGACGGTAAGGGTGAGGGTTTCTAGCAGTGGGCGTAAGCCCTCACCCCGGCCCTCTCCCAAAGGGAGAGGGAGAAAAATAAGCGCCGTAATCACACGCATCATGTCACCCGCGAAAAAGCTCAGAGAACTCGGGCAGCAGGATTTCGATCGGCTGCTCAGTTGGCTTGACGCGGATCGCGAGCGCGCTGGATTCCTCTACGAACAAATTCGCTGGCGACTGGTTACGATTCTGGCTGCGCGCGGTTGCCCATTGGCCGAAGAACTCGCCGACGAAACGATCGATCGAGTTGCCCGTCGCGTTACTGATATTCACGAGACGTATCGTGGCGATAAAGCGCTGTATTTCCTGGGCGTGATGAATAACGTCCATCACGAGTATCTCCGGCGGCCGCCACCGCCGCGATTAATTCAACCAGACGAAGACGTCGAGGCGCGTGAAGAAGTTCATCTTTGCCTCGACAATTGTCTCGCGCAGCTCGCGCCTTACTCCCGGCAACTGATCGAGCGTTACTACGCTGAAAACAAGCAAGCGAAGATCGATTTGCGCAAAGTGATTGCGCGCGAAATGGGAATCAAAGCGAGCAGCTTGCGTCTGCGCGCGCTGCGCATAAGAGAGAAATTACAAACATGCATCGCCCGATGTTTGCATAACGTATCAGAAGCCCGACCCCGGGGTCCTCAGCCGGGCAGCCCGGCTGGGGTGGGACGGTAAGGGAGGGCCACCAAAGTTCAATGATCGACAACAATCACCACGAATTTTCTGATGAAACGATCCGTCGTTTCCTGCTGGGCGAATTAACCGGCGGCGACCAATCGCATTTCGAAGAACAGTTGTTCACAGATGAAGACCTGGCCGACCGCGTGCGCCTGGCTGAGTTGGAATTGTGCGACGAACACGCGTCGATTCGTGTCAACGATCGAGAGCAACAAGTATTTCGAGAACGATTTCTGTTGACCTTTGATAGAAAGCAGGCTCTGGAAGTATCGACGGCTTTGGGCGATCGGTTCAGGACGAAGTCGATCGAGCATTCACTCATCGAGCGAATAAAAAACTTAATCAACATCAATCAAGCCGTTTGGAAATACGGGTTTGCGGCCCTGATTCTGATAATTGTGTTGGCAACTTTTCTGCTCGTGACGAAGGATCATCATCAGCAGATCGCGTTGCCCATCTTTCCCAAACACATTGCGCCCAGATCAACGGCGACCGCGACGCCACAGTTCAGTAATCACTCACATAATTCAGCTGCGCCGGCGCACAACGAACAATCGCCAGAACTGCCTTTGCACGATTCGTTAACGCCCAGTGTGGTGCTCACTTCAAACAACCCGATCGATTCGTCGCCGGTGATTACCAATGCAAATAGAGATGTGGTGCGGTTCGAAATCATCCTGGACCAGCCGGCGGCTGAATTCTATAACGTCAACGTCACCACGCTGTCAGGCGAATCTGTATTCTCCGCAAACGCAATCAAGCGCGCCGAAGATAAATTGGTTCTGGATGTCCCTGCGAGTGGGATAAACTCCGGAGACTATCAAGTATCGCTAACGCGGACTGATGATGAGGCGAAGCAAAGGGCGGGAATTTATTACTTTCGAGTGAGATAGATCCTTGTAACGCCATTCACGCCTACTTGACGCGG
>DASWQK010000214.1:0-3174 GCA_036403735.1 Pyrinomonadaceae bacterium | reverse complement strand
TCAGCCGTAGCTCGTCCGCCTTTGTCGAGCGGAGTTGTGTCTACCCAACACCAGCCGTTATGAACTTTCAGGTAGTTAACCTGAAACACGACCGGTTGATTGCCGCGCAGAGCATCCATGATGGCTTGACGCTCATCGCTGCCCTTGGCCGGCGTGCGCAACTCGTCGTTTATTTCAGTGGCGCCGCTGGCTGTTTCGTTCGAATGACTGTCGCGTTCGTTCGCTGCCGTGACTGGAGTTGAGGATGGGCTTGTACCTGCATTCGACGGCGCAGCGCTCGCCGAGTTTGTTTGTATATTGGATTTTGACAGTGAGCAGCCCGCGACAAAACTTACCGACGCAGCGACGATAACCAGGGTGAGATGTTTCATCGGTCGGTTACACGGTCGCCTTATGAATCTGTCGCTTCAAGCGGTGGATGCCGCGCCGCGCTTTTTTGAGTGCCGCACGATCGTGCGCGGTCAGCGCGGCGTCCCGCCTGGTTTTCAGCGACTTGATTCGCAATTTGATCGAGGCCTTATCGACACCGACGACTTCGTGATGTTCGTGCATTTCGATGTTCAGGGCCTTGCAAAGGGCCACGACCAAATGCTCCTTATTTAGTTGGGTGTAACCCTGAACTGCTTCATGCTCGATATCTTTCGCGATGTCGCGCAGCTCGGCCAGCGTCTTATGTTTCAGTTCCTGATGTGTATAAGCCATCTTTTGTCATCCTTAAATAGCGTCAGAAGCCCGAGCGTAAGCGAGGGCAACTTACCTCAGCGTACTTCTGGCGAGAATTGCCCTCGCTGACGCTCGGGCTTCTGACACTTGCTTTTGTGAACCTACTTTGGAATATCATGTCGCGCAACGAAATGTCGAGCAGACGTCCACTACGAAAAGTGATTGTGCGGGTGATCGCGCTCGTTCTCGCGCTCGTTGTCTGCGCGGTGCTCTACGACCTTTTCTTCCCGCGCACGACGCACCTGCGCGAATTCGATCCGGATGAAGTCGCGCGCCTGGAAACGGCAATGTGGCGATCTTATTACGAGAAACAGCGCGTCCGGCTGTTCAATCAAGCAACCGAACTGCTGCGCTCGCAATATCACATGACGCCGGTCAAATCGAATCTCGTCGCTTACTATGCCGCCAACGCTGCCTTTGTTTTTAAGGAAGGGAAGCAGCGATCGGATTACGAAAAGGCCCTGCCGGATTTGATCAAGTTTTACAGCTTCGTCCACAACATGAGCGATATTGATTTCGACGTTAACAAGGCGGCGAAGCTCGAATTGGAATGGTGGATCATTCATCGTCAAAGGGCGCAGCACGCTCCAGGTGATTTGGAGCGCGCGCTGGCGGAATTACAAGCGGAGCTTTATCGCGTCCCGGTCGAGCGCGTCATGGAACATGGGCGACTGCGAGCTGAAGCAATGACAATCCGCGACACGAAAGCTGCAACTACAGGCGTCACGGAAGAAGATTGGGCGAAGATAAATGAATTGCTGCGACAGTCATGGCGCTCACTGGCGCAGGCGGTGAAGAACTAGAAGGTATTGTGTAGAACAACGACTGCCAAGGCCGATCTCTCATTTACCTCTCGCTTGCTTGAGCGAGGTGACAAACGCAAGACGAAAATCATTCAGCCGTTTTAACGGCTTCCCATTTGAGAACCGTTGAAACGGTTAAGCAGGAATCGCCTGAGCTATATAGCACCTCGCTGAAGCGAGATGTGAATGAGACTTTTTTATTTTGAGACGGAATATCCCAGGAGTCGATTTCCGTTCGCAACCAACAGAAGTCCCGCGGCCTCGTCAGTAATAAAACGGTCGTCAAGGTCGCCCAGTCTGACTGCGCGTTCCATCGTCCCGTTCTGAATATTGATTCCCGCCAGTCCGTGCCCGCCGCTCGTTTTCAAATCAGTGTAGAAGTACATCCAATTTCCGCGCAGCGTCGCCAGACGTTCGCGGTGCCAGAGAAATTTTGAGAGGCGTTCCAGTTGTCGTGCAGGATCCAGACGATCAAGCAGGCGATCTTCGACATTGCGTGGGCGACTCTCTACTACTATTCGTTCACGGACTCGGGAGCGGATCTCGGCGGCCGGATCTGGTAATTCGGATTTCAACCGAGCCGCATCGGATATTCCGGATCGCACGCGTGACGCTATGCCGAATGCTTTGAACCGATTGGCAACGTACGAACGCGCGGAGTTTCTAGCCACGTTCGTCACCAGAGACTGCAAATTAGAAAATGAGGATCGAGACGCCAGACCCGACCAGCTCAATGAAGTGATGGTGCGGGCGATTTGGAATCCGCGAAAAGCAGTCGAGGCGGTGCCCCCAAATCGGAAGTAGAGCGACGCGGCGCGCGCGGCAATTGCTCCGATCGTTCGCAGCACGCCGCGGCCGGGCGGCGGATAGCGTCCGCGCCAGACTTCGTGACCGCCATTATTGAAAGCGGCAATTTCTTCACGGCCACCGATGACGACATCACCGCCTTCGTTCAAAACGGCGAATGAAGGCTTGTCGACTCCATGCGAAACGCGGCTCCGACGTTTACCACTAGTCGCATCGACCGCGATCAATTCATCATGATCGGCCAGCATGATCGTCGATTGATTCGGAAGCACAATGTTCGTGATTCCTTTATCTGCGCCTTTGTATTGCCACAGCACTTTTCCGTTTTGCGCATCGATGGCCGCGACTCCGTACGGCCCGCGCTCAATCGTCTCGCCGTCTTTCAAACGCGTGAACTGACCGCCCATGCGCGCGTAGAGGACGCCGTCAGACAGAATCAGTTCCGGCGTCACGCCGAGATCTTTCGCCTCCCATTCGACTTTGCCAGAGACGCGCGAGATCGCGCGCACGTGTCCGCGACCGGAAGTGTAAATGAAAGCCTCGTCGACGATTGGCGCCGCTTCAGTCAGCGCCAGGCCTGCTTCATTCACGCGATACTTGTCGCGCGTCCGCTCGCCACCTGCGCGCGCGTCGAATGACGTCACGCCTTCATAAAAAAGATAAAGCCGGCCATCGGCAAACATTGGCGGCTGATAATTATCGAGGCTGTATTCAACGTCTTCATTCTCAGTCCAGCGGGTCGGCATCATTTCGATTTCGCTGCCCAGCTCATGCTTCCAAAGCTCTTCACCGGAAGAGAGATTGAGGACATGGACCACCGGCTTGCGCTTGAACCCGTCGC
>DASWQK010000213.1:0-2763 GCA_036403735.1 Pyrinomonadaceae bacterium | reverse complement strand
GGCGCCGTCTGGGAAGACGACCAGGTGCTCGGGTATTTCCCGCGCAAGAACGAATTGAAAGGCGTTGAATTCTCAGTTCAAAAAGAGATCGCCGATTGCGCGAAGATGTCTGAGCGCGCCCGCGAAGAAGCAAAGGACGCCATGCGCGTCGCGCAGTTTCGCGAACTCGCGCGCAAACGTCTTAACGAAGAAATGCGTGATGGTGACGATCCGGATGCGCTCGGGCTCGCCGTCGCGCGCGAAAGAAAGGTCTGGATTCGCAATCGCTTGACCGAACTCGGCGTCGAGCGCGCAAAGTTCTGGGGCTGGCCCAACATCTACACCTACACGAAATCTCTGGGCGAGCAATTGGTCGCCGCCGAAACCGAAATCGTGCGCGGCATTGTGCGCCCATCGATTGTCGAATCGGCGAAGAGCTATCCGTTTCCCGGATGGAACGAAGGCTTTACCACGACCGCGCCGATCATCTTCATGACTTTGAAGGGACAGCGACAGCTGCCCGCGAATCCGAAACTGATTCTGGACATCACTCCCGTCGATCAAGTGGCGGCGGTTATGCTCGCGGTTGCGGCGCAAGCCTGCGTCGAAGAGCCCAAGCTGGTCCATCAGGCCGCGACCGGCGATTCAAATCCTAATGACATGGAAAGGATCATCGGTCTCGTTGGTCTGTTCCGGCGACAGCAGGAGCAGGAGAAGACGGACGGGCTGCGACTTTTTAACGAAATTTCCGCCCGAATTGAGCCGTTTCAGGTCTCGCCTGAGCGCTTCGAAGCCACCTCACTGCCGATGATGAACACGGCCGCGAAAAAAGTTTCATCGCTGCTCGACAAAGCCAAGCCACGCTGGGGTGGCGGCCGTTACGAAGGCGTGATCAACCGGATGAAGCAGACCGTGGATCACGTTGAGCAGCAGACGCGCGAGGCCAGTGAAGCGTTCGAGATGTTTCTTCCGTTCACTGTCGAAAACGCTTATGTCTTTCGCTCAGACAATGTGCGCGCGCTTTTTGATCGCATCGGCGAAGATGAAAAACAACTACTGACGTGGAACCCGGAACAGTTCGATTGGTATGACTACTGGCTGCACATACACATGCCGGGGCTGAAGAAGTGGGTCCTGCCGACGCTCGAAGAGGACATGCGCACGCAGCCCAAGCGCGTCTATACGTATCGCGACTTGCTCGAGATGTTCGAGACCACCACCAAGCGACACGAGACGCGCGTGGCGATGCGGATTGAACGCGATGGTCACAAAGAGCAGTACACCTATGCCGATCTGCGCGAACTCGCAACCCGGGCCGCGGCTTTCTTCGCCAGCCATGAAATCAAGAATGGCGATCGCGTAATGCTCTTCAGCCACAACGCGCCCGAATGGGGCATGACTTATTTCGGCGTGCTTAAGGCCGGCGGTACTTGCATCCCCGTAGATCCGGAAAGTTCGACCGAAGAGGTTGTGAACTTCGCGCGGGCAGGTGAAGCATCAGGCATCGTGATCAGCGACAAGTTAAAGCAGGATCGTTCATCACTACCGGAACAACTGAACGCTGCTGGTCTCAGTCACGTGAAATTATGGACCTTCGATGAAGTCTTTGAACTGACCGACGAGCAAACAGAGAGCGATCGCATTGCTCTGTTGCCGGCCCGGGTTACCGCGCAATCCGTTGCTTCGCTGATCTTCACTTCCGGAACGACGGGTCGGCCCAAGGGCGTCATGTTGTCGCACCGCAATTTGACCAGCATGGTTTCGATGCTGTCTTCCGTGTTCGACATGGACACGAGCGACGGTGTGTTGTCCGTGCTGCCGCTGCATCACACTTTTGAATTTTCGACCGGATTTCTTACCCCGTTAAGCCGCGGGGCTCAAATAACTTATCTCGATGAACTGAACAGCGAAAACCTCGCGAAAGCTATCAAGAATGGTCACGTCACCGGCATGGTGGGCGTCCCCGCGCTTTGGGAACTGCTGCATCGCCGCATCAAGAATCGTCTGCACGATCGCGGCAAGTTGGTTGGCGAGACGGCCGATCTGCTGATCAAATTCAATGCCTGGTTGCGCGATAAGACGCCGTTGAATTTTGGACAGCTGCTCTTCTATCCGATTCACGAAGGCATGGGCGGCCGGATTCGTTATTTCATCAGTGGCGGCTCCGCCTTGAATGACAAAGTGCAACGTGATTTCCAGGGTCTGGGTTTTACTATTCTTGAAGGTTACGGTTTGACTGAAGCATCGCCGGTCCTGACCGTTACTCGTCCGGAAAATCGCATGCTCTTCGGCACCGTGGGCAAGTCTCTGCCCGGAGTTGAGGTACGCATCGCGGAGCCGGATCCGACCGGAGTCGGCGAAGTGATCGCGCGCGGCCCGAACGTCATGCTTGGTTACTTTGGCAACGAAGAAGCCACGCGTGAAGCGCTCGTGGATCGCTGGCTGTATACGGGCGACCTGGGCCGCCTGGATGACGAAGGAAATCTTTATCTGGTGGGCAGATCGAAAGACATCATTGTCGATACGAACGGGAAGAACGTCTATCCCGATGAAGTTGAAGAGGTGTATCAGGACTCGCCTTATATAAAAGAGTTGAGCGTGATTGGCTTACCGGACGGCATCGGCGAGAAGGTCGCGTGCATGGTAGTGCCGGATAATGAATACGATATTGCTTTATCCCGTGCTGACCTGCGGCAAAAGATCGAGGAACATTTCCGCGAGGTGTCGGCGAAGCTGCCCTATTACAAGCGAGTGAAGTTGCTTCATTTCACGGACGACGAATTG
>DASWQK010000212.1:0-6708 GCA_036403735.1 Pyrinomonadaceae bacterium | reverse complement strand
CGCTTGCTCGCCGCGCGTGGATCGTTCGCTCGCGATTTTGGCGCCGACAGGTTGGCGACTGAGCGGCCATCGGCGCGCATCTCTTTCAAAAGACTCTGCTCGCCCTGCGCCTGGAAATCGATTGTCAGTCCGTTCGCCCCGGTGAGCTGCATGTCGGAATCAGCATTCAAAGTTTGCGCGCGAATGTCGCGCGAGCCGTAAGCCTTCTGCAGACGCTGATCGCCGTCGAGAAAGAAATCCATGTCGACTGCATGAGCCTCAGCAGCGTGACCGACATCCATCGAACGCAGATAAGAGTTGCCGCGCATCTCGATCTTCTCGAGCTTCTTCTTGTCATTGAGAATCGCGGTGAGCGTGTCGCCGCTCATGATGTCCTGTTCCTGATCAGCCGTTGCACCGCCCGAAAAAACTATGCGCATCGTCGATTGCTCAAACACGGCCTGGGCGGAATGAATGTTCACCGGCTTGGCGCGCGCGCCTTTCAATGGCTTCGGATCTTTTTTCTTCTCGGTGAATTCTTCCGGCGCAATCGTAATGGCAACGGCGCTCCTCAATTCCAGCCGCTTCTTTTCATTATCGACGAGGGCGCCCGTAGCCTGGCCGGAAACGTGGTCGCGCTCAAAAGTCACGGGCGCAGACGTTTCGCCAATCTTCGTGTCCTCGTTGAACTGAATTGACTCAGTCTTGACCTTCAAAGCATCATTCGTTTCGATCTGCACGTTGCCGGTTGCTTGCAGGATACCGGTCTTCTGATCGTAGATCGCACGGTTGGCAATTATCTGATTAGGCTTGTCGCTCGTCGCCGGAAATTGCTGCACATTGATTTGCTCGAGCTCGTGATGGCCATCGGCGTAAGTCACATCGCGCGCCGCGCGCAGCCACAAATACAATCTGTCATTCCTGGTGATGCGCTGCTCATAGCCGGTGGTGACTGCGACAATTTCTTTGGACAGAGCCGGGGTCTCTGAAATCAAACGAAACGGCTTGTTGTTGCGCATCTTGTAGTAAGACACGCCCACAAAAATCCCACCGCCAATCAGCAGAAATAGAGCCAGGCCGCGCGCGATCGCCGGAACGCGCGCGCGCAAGTCGACCGCGGTGATTCGCTTTTTTCTGGTAACAGCCTGCATCACACAACTACGCGATCGTTCTCACACTATGCGATCGTTTAGAGGCGGGCTACCGCCCGCCATCCTAATTCATCGAATCCCGTTTAGCCCACGCAAAGGGCGGGCGGTAGCCCGCCTCTAAACGACATCTAATTATTCTGCGAAGTCCTCATGTCCTTCACGTTCAATTGCAACCGAATGTCGCCTTGCCAACGATTCGTTTCAAAGTCGTACGCCAGATCGATGCGCTGATTCGCTTGCGGTGTTGCTTCGACCTCTTCAACTCCGCGCCACCAGATTGCTTCGAACGGCCGATTGTCTTCGCCGGCCACGCGCATCTTGAGATGTTGCTCCTTAATAATCTGCGGCTCGTTCATCACGCGCCAGCCGCGCGTCATAAACACCGGCCGCGGGTTTCCCGCGCCAAACGGCTCCAGCGCGCCCAGATCCTGCGCCAACTGAAATCCGAGATCCCTGGGCGTCAGCTCAGCATCGATCGCCAGCGACGGAATCAAATCATCTTCAGTCAAACATGAGGCCGCATGTTCATTCAAGCGACGTCGAAATTCCGCGATGCGATCGCGCTTGATCGACAGACCGGCAGCATGTGAGTGGCCGCCGAATTTCTCCAGCAAGTCACGACAGGACTCGAGACCATTGTACAGATGATACGCCTCTATGCTGCGCGCTGAACCATGTCCGATCTCGCCATCGAGAGAGATGACCACGCAGGGCCGGTTCAGGCGTTCAGCAATCTTTGAGGCAGCCAGTCCGATCACGCCGCGGTGCCAACCATCGCCGGCAATCACCGCGGCGTGCGTCTGCGATTCACGATCGACTCCGCCCTCAAACTCTTCAACGGCGCGATTGAATATTTCGCGCTGCGCTTCCATGCGCTCGCGATTGCGCGTGTCGAGATGCTCAGCCAGCCGGCGGGCTTCTTCCTTTTCTTTCGCATCGAAGAGTTCGACCACCGCCCGCGCCGCATCCATTCGACCTGCAGCATTGATCCTTGGGCCAATGCGAAAGCCAAGGTCGTAGGCAGTCATCTCGCCGTCTTCGCCGCAACCCGCGATATCGATCAGCGCACGCAATCCGTGATTTCTCGCGCGCGGCAAATCAGAAAGCCCCAGGGCGACGATCGCGCGATTCTCACCGACCAGTTTTGCAACGTCGGCGACAGTGCCAATCGCCACCATCTTCAAAAAGCCCGGCGCCTGCGCTTCCCGGCCACGCTCGCGAAACAAAGCGTGTATCAACTTATAGGCGACGCCGACACCGGCCAGATTCTTGTCCGGATATTCACAGCCTTTCTGATTCGGATTCAGTACTGCCAGCGCGGGCGGCGCGCCTTCGTCTTTGTCCGGCAGATGATGATCAGTGACGATGATGTCGAGGCCGTTCGCGCGCGCCCAATGAAGCGGTTCGTGCGCCGTGATGCCGCAGTCAACACTGACAACCAGTTTGTATCCTTCGCCGAAAGCTTTTTCGAGCGCATCCTGTCGAATGCCATAACCTTCGGTGAAGCGATGAGGCACGTGATAACCCGCCGTAGCTCCTAACATTCTCAGGGCGCGCAATAAAACCGCAGTGCCCGTAGTTCCATCGACGTCGTAATCCCCATAAATCAGAATTGGTTCCTGACGATCGATCGCCTGCACCAGACGCGCGACGGCGTCAGACATGCCACGCATCAGAAATGGATCGTGCAGTTGATCGAGAGAGGGTTTGAGAAAAGATCGCGCTGATTCCGCATCTTCATGACCGCGAGCGATCAGCAAATGAGCCACAATCGGCGAGACGCCCAATGTCGCAGCGAGCTGTCCTGCGCGCGCATGGTCACGCTCGCGCACAATCCATTTCTTGCTCTTCTTTTTAGGGGACGGCGCGGCGGTCATGTCTGGGAGTCTACTGGTAGTTGAGGTTAAGAGCTAATCATTTGGAGTGCGCCGGCAGAGCGCAGCGGCGACGGCGCTTTGGTTTGGAGTTCCGCGTTTACGCGGCGTCGTCGAATTGCGGAATTGCCGCCTGAAGGCGGAACTCCGAACAAAATCTCACAGTCCGCTGATTCTTCCGCTTAACAACATAATCAGGATCGCGCCGCCCACGATCAATCGATATCCAATAAAGACGCCCGTGGTGTGCGTCTTGAGAAAACGCAGCAGAAACCAGATCGACGCGTAACCAACAATCCCGGAGACGAGCGTCCCCACTGCCAGTGTCGCCAAACTGCCCTGCGGCAATTTGTGCAGAGCCTCTTTCAACTCGAGCAGTCCACTCGCGGCAATCGCCGGAATCGAAAGCAGGAAGGAAAATCGCGCGGCAGTTTCGCGAGCTTCACCGACGAATAGACCTCCCATGATCGTCGAGCCGGAACGGCTCGATCCTGGAATCAACGCCAGACACTGCGCGAATCCCATCGCCAGCGCGTCTTTCAAACTGAGATCCTCCATCGTTCTCTGCTTGCGCCCGACAAGTTCCGCAATCGCCAGCAACACAGCGATGACGACCATCATCGTGGCAATTACCCAAAGATTTTTTGTGAAGGTCCCTTCGATCTGCTTTTTGAAAAGCAAGCCAACTACGGCGACCGGGATCGATCCGATAATGACCAGCCAGCCGAGCACTGCCTCATGCGACAAACGCGCGCCGTTCTTCCGTCCGCCGGAAACCAGGGCCAGGTGATCGCGCACAAACGCAACCGAGATATTCCAGATGTCACCGGCAAAGTAAATCAGAACGGCGATCAAGGTCCCCAACTGGATCACCGCGATCGACGCCGTCAGCTGTGCCGGCGTGAGTGTCAAGGACATTACTCGACTGGCGATTACCAGGTGCGCCGTTGAGCTAATCGGAATGAATTCGGTCAGGCCCTGGACGATGCCGAGCAGAATTGCCTGTAGCAAGGACATTTAATTTTCGATTTTAGATTTGCGATTTTTGATCTAAACGAGCGAAGGACGAAGTTTCACACGCTCAATCACAAATCGCAAATCAAAAATCAAAAAGAGTTCATTCTCTAAACGAGCTTCTTCGGGAAATCCAGTCGTACATGAAATTCGGCATGATCATGGAAGCGCGGACGATCGTTGCCAGTTGCCACGGGAAGGCGTAAGACTTCTTCCGCTTTTCGATCCCCCGGATTATTTTCTCGACAGCGTAATCGAGTTCCATTAGAAATGGCATCTTAGCTTTCCGACCGGCGGTCAATGGAGTCTTGATAAATCCCGGATGAATGATACTTACATCAATCCCGCTGCCAATTAGATCAATCCTCACACTTTCAAAAAAAGCTGACAATGAAGCCTTACTCGCGCAATAGGCCGCGGACTTACGCAGCCCACGATAAGCGGACAAACTCGAAATTGCGACCAGCTGTCCTGAACCACGCTCGACCATCTCCGGTAAGACAGCCGCGACACTGTTCACGGCGCCAATGACATTTACGCGGAGAACTTTTGCTACCTCTTCCGGATCAAGCTCCGTCGCGTCTGTGGTGGCGCCAATGCCGGCGTTGGCGATTAGAACGTCTATTCTGCCGAACTCATCCCGCAGCCGATCGGCAGCGGCGCGCACACTCTTAGCATCGCGCACATCCGCCGCTAGAGCCAGTATTCGTTGCGAACCGTCTTTGCCGCGGCTATTGGTTTCGCTCCGAATCTCGTCCACGACTTCCATCAGACGTGGTGACGGCTCGACCGCAACCGGGCGATCGGTCGCACGTCGACCACCGACCACGGCCGTGGCTGCTTTCTGCGCGGCCACTCCGCGGGCGAGCAACCCGAGTTTCGCCCCGCGCCGGGCCAACTCGAGCGCTAGCCCGCGGCCAATTCCCGATGATGCACCGGTTATTAGAACTACTTTGTTGGACCAATCCATTGCAGTGACTGCCGGAGCGATATCGTCAGCGCGCAGAGTACACTGTTAAGGATATAAACAAAAGCCTTTGAAATTTACTATTGGGAAGGGAAAAGTCGCGGAATGATCCGGCGGGATCAAAAAACTAAGGACGTCTGATGGATGCTTTCAGCCGCGAAATGAATTCCGCGCCGCAATCCAATCGTACATGGGAATCGGGAGTAATTTGCAGGCGCGCGCAATTGTCGCCAACTGCCACGGAAACGAATATCCCTTTTTGCGCTTCTCGATTGCCCGAACTATCTTCTGTACCGCGTGATCGACTTCCATAACATATGGCGTGCGGGTAATGTTCGTGATGAGAGCCGTTTTCACGAAACCCGGATGAATGATCGTTACGTCCACTCCCGAGCCTTTCAGATCGATCCGTAAGGCCTCAAAAAAGCTCGATATCGCAGCTTTGCTCGCGCAGTATGCGGCGGACTTTGGCAATCCACGATAAGCAGCCAGACTCGAGTTCACGACCAAATGACCACTGCCTTGATCGACCATCTCTCGCAGCACAGCCGAAACACTGTTCACAACGCCAATCACGTTTACGTTAATCAATTCAGCAATTTTCTTTTCGCATAGATCCGGGACGAACGTGTTAACGCTGATTCCCGCGTTTGCGATAAGCAAATCGATTGGTCCGAACTGGCGACGCAATTCATGGGTGGCCGCGCGCATCGCATCAGCATTGGTAACGTCAGCTGGTAACGCCAGCGCGCGTCCTCCGGCCTGGCGAATTTCATCGGCCACCTGTTCAAGAACATCGCGACGTCGCGCGAGCAATCCTACCGATGCGCCGCGACGGGCTAGTTCAATTCCAATGCCACGTCCGATACCCGATGAAGCACCCGTGATAAGAACGACTTTGTTGACCCAATCCATTGATAAAACTCCGGTGAGTTAGAGAAACGTTTTGATTGTTTTTGAGCTTGAGATGGAAATGCTGAGGCGGCTCAAGCGATGGGGTTGGCGGGGGCGCGACCAAGACCGTTCTTAGAATACAACAACGCCAGCGAGTGCGCGACAAAAATTTGCTGTTCTGTTTTCTCACAAAGGCAGTGGCAGAATGCCCCAAGAGTCCACATCGGAGACGGTATCTTCAGGATTTAGGTGGGTTAGCTAGGACTGAGAATTATTACGCAAGCGGGCGAACCGCTTAGATTTTTTGAATGATCGGTGTGATGACGGGGCGTGATCCGGTCTGGTTCTGAATAAATCGTTTGAGCTCCAGGCGCAAATACTCTTTGAGCAACGAGTCGTCTGCCAGTTGCACCACTGATGCTTTGGCGAACGCGTTGGTAACGGCAGTCTGCGCGGACTTGATGAATCCGTTGGTGCCATCGATTCCGCGTACCCCACTAGCGACAATTCGCGGAGCAGTTTCCAATTGGCCGCTAACGCTATTAATTGTTACGACCAGCGTGACGATGCCTTCGTAGGCCATCTTCTTTCGCTCGCGCACGGTTTCGTACTCGATTTCTTCAAAACCTGAATCATCAATGAACGTGCGTCTGATTTCGCGCTTATCGACAACCGAGGCGCGCTCGCCGTCCAACTCGAGCACATCGCCATTTTCGATCAGGATGATTCGCTCTTCCGGAATGTCGAGGTGGTTCTTCACAAACTCTTTGTGACGAAACAGCATCCGGTACTCGCCGTGAATCGGCACGACGAATTTCGGACGCACCGC
>DASWQK010000211.1:0-3977 GCA_036403735.1 Pyrinomonadaceae bacterium | reverse complement strand
AGCGTGTGCTCGGATCCCGTCGTACCCAGGCCGAAGCGCATCTTGATCACTTTCTCTTCGCGTGGAGTTAGCGTGGCCAGAACCTCGTCAGTGATCTCACGCAGATTTGACGCGACCACCGCGTCCGAAGGATTCAGGATTGATTTGTCTTCGATGAAATCGCCGAGATGTGAATCTTCTTCTTCGCCGATCGGAGTCTCGAGCGAGATTGGTTCCTGGGCGATCTTAAGGACCTTGCGCACTTTCGAAACCGGAATGTCCATCTTCTTGGCGATCTCTTCGCTGGTTGGTTCGCGGCCCAGCTCCTGCACCAACGCCCGTGAAGTGCGAATCAGTTTGTTGATAGTCTCGATCATGTGCACCGGGATGCGAATGGTGCGGGCTTGATCTGCAATCGCGCGCGTAATCGCCTGCCGAATCCACCAGGTCGCGTAGGTCGAGAATTTGTAACCGCGTCGCCACTCGAACTTGTCCACGGCCTTCATCAAACCGATGTTGCCTTCCTGAATCAAATCAAGAAACTGCAAGCCGCGGTTCGTATATTTCTTGGCAATTGAAACCACCAGGCGAAGATTAGCTTCGACCAGTTCGCGTTTCGCCTGGCCCGTATGATGTTCGCCGGTGACGATGGCCTGCAGGCAACGCTTCACTTCGACCGGTGAAATGTGATGCTCTTCTTCGACCAACTGCAGACGCTTCTTGGCAGTCGAAACGTGTTTCTTGTAGAGCTTGATGTCGTCGGCCTTGAGCCGCTTCCTGGTGAGCCGATCGCTGTAAGTCGACAGCTCGCGTTCGGCCGAGCGCACTTCTTTCTGCACGTTGCGAATCGCGTTGATCAGCCGTTGCCGCGAGCGCTCGGTCATATTCAAACGGCCGATCTCGTCGGCGATTTCGATGCGCAGCCGGCCAACCTTGCGGCGCAGGCGGGTGAGCTTTTTGGTTTTCTTGCCGCGTGTGATTTTGGTTTCAGTGCGGAGCTTGGCCCATTCCTTCAGCGCGTTCTTGAAAAGCTTGTTGATATTCTCGATGCCTTCGACGGTCCACTGGCGATACTCATCGGCTTTGTCTTCCTCGCCGGCGAGTTCCGCCTGCTCAGAAAAAGTGACGACCTCACGAATGCTCATCTTTCCGGCCGCCAGCTCTTCGCCCATCTTTATCAGCTCGCCGACCGCGATCGGCGAACGCGCGATCGCTTTTTGAGTTTTGATCTGACCGCGCTCAATTCGTTTTGCAATGGCGACTTCACCTTCGCGAGTCAACAAGGGCACCACGCCCATCTCGCGCAGATACAGCCGCACGGGATCATTCGTTTTTTCCAGCGCGCCGGCCGAAAGATCCAACTCCAGATCGTCTTCACTTTCTTCATCGTCGGTGGCGATGGCCGCCGCTTGTTCGATCAGGCGCTCGTCGGAATCCGCCACGTGAATATTCGACGCGTCCAGTTTCTGCAGCACGTCTTCGATGTCGTCAGGCGAAACGACATTTTCCGGCAACTCACGATTTAGATCGTCGTAGGACCGAAATTTCTTATCACCGCCCAGTTGCAGCAGCCGATCCATTACGTCATCTCGATCTTTTTCTTCAATAGCCACGATTGTTCTTCCTGTTGCCTTGAGCAGTTCGGTTTAGTTCGCCGCTCTTCCGTGCGGCAGAAAACTGCCGCGTTGTTTTGATAGTCCCAGTTTCTTCATTGCCAGTTGATCGCGCAATTCGTCTTCACCGGCGCGATCCGCTTCAGCGATCCGCGAGCTGAGCTCGTCGATCTCGCGATCAAGTTTCATCAGCCGCAAAGCATCCAGGCAGCTATTCGCATCGGCCAGCGATTCATCGAAAGATTCGGCGGGTTCGTTCATCATTATCCGCGGGAGAATCTCTGCCGCGGTGGAGTTGTCCGCCGTTGCTTCGCTTAACGAATCGAAAGTGATTTCCTTGTCCGCAGTGCCCAGTTCTTTTAACGCTCGAAAAATCGCCGCCGCCGCTAATCCTTCATAATCGCCCGGCTCGAGTCGCGGCAGCACGATATTTCGCAGCTCGTCACTGGCGAGCAATAGCCCCAGGAGCTTTTCTTCGGCGACCGTTGGCCGCACTCGCCGCGTGATTACCCTTTGAACGGCGGTCGCATCGGAGCTTGCACCGCCCTTGACCTGCTGCCACAGTTCGCGGCGTTGATCTCCCTGCACGCGCAGGCTGTCCATGGCAATGTCAAAGTATTCGCGCTTCTGGATCCGATTGTGCACAGCGCGAACAAACGGGAGCGTCTCCTCGACCGCCGCAGCCTTGTCAGCCGGGTTGTGAAGGTTACGATCCCGTACCGCCTGATCGATCACAAATTGTATATGGGGCTGTGCCTCTCCGCGGCGTCGTTGATATTCAGAAACGCCGTTATTTCTTATGAATTCGTCAGGATCCGCGTTGTCCGGGAGGACCAGAACCTTTACTTCAATGTCTTCCGCAAGAATCGTTTCAATTGCCCGCTTCGCCGCCTGCACGCCCGCTCGGTCACCATCATAGTTCACCACTACCTTGTGCGCAAACCTACCCACCAGTTTCACCTGCTCGGGCGTGAGCGCGGTGCCCAGACTCGCCACCACATTACGCACTCCGAATTGATAAGGAACGATCAGATCGAGATAGCCTTCGACGAGAATCGCAAAGCCCGCCCGCCGAATTTCATCGCGCGTCAGGTGCAGCCCATAGAGATTTCGGCCTTTCACGTACGCCGAAGTCTCCGGCGAATTCAGATACTTCGGCTCACCTTCGGGATCAAGAATTCTGCCGCCGCAAGCGATCGGTTTTCCCTGGGCATCGAACACCGGAAACATCAACCGGCCGCGAAACCGATCATAGGATCCGCCTTCATCTTTCTTGACGACCAAGCCGCTCTTTTCAAGTTGCTCCTGAGTCGCGCCTTTTTGCCGAAGATGGGTCGAGAGCGCTTCCCAACTGTCAGGCGCAAAACCGAGTTTGAAAGTTTGGCTCGACTCTTCCGTGATGCCTCGTTGCTTTAAGTACTCGCGCACACTGCGCGCGGCCTGGCTCTGAAGTTGATCCTGCCACCAGGCCAGCGCCCATTGATTGAGTTCGATGACTTGATCGCTTTCGCGCTGGCGCGCCTCAAAGCGGCCGTCGTCAACCATCTTGGGCAGCGGGACGCCGGATTTCTCAGCGACGATCTTGATCGCTTCGGGAAAGTCCACCCGTTCGATCTCCATCACGAAAGTGAAGACCGTTCCGCCTTTATGACAGCCAAAGCAGAAAAACATTTCTTTGGCCGGATTGACTGAAAACGAAGGCTTGGTTTCCTTATGAAACGGACAGGGAGCCACCCAGTTCGCGCCGGTCTTTTTCAGAGTCACATAGTCCTGCACGATGCGAACAATGTCCGCCTGGCGTTTGAGATCGTCGATGAAAGTTTGCGGGAAACGCATTAAGAGTTAATACCGGAAGCTCGTCAAGCCTGCTTTTAGTAAACGATTCGAAACGCTGCAATCTAACCGCTAGCCTTTGAAATCAGACTTGGGAATCCATGTTTTTCGGCAATAGATTGCAGTTCGATTTGTCTCTCGAGCTTGTCTGATGGATTGGTGTCTTCGATTTCTTTCCACATGCTTAGAACCAACTCCTGCAATAGCGCCTTTCTCTCGACTAGAGGGAGCTGATTCACTGCCTTGATGATTTCTTGCTGCGTCACGGTTTCTTTATTTGTCGATGTTTAGCAACTCCTCAAGTTCCTCGCTCGCTCATTGTCTCAATTCAACAATCGTAGCTCCGCTCCCACCCTGGTCCTGTGGAGCCGAAGCAAATCGCGCGACGTGCGGATGATCAGAAAGTAATTCCGCGATTGCTTTACGCAGAGCGCCGGTGCCGTGGCCGTGGATTATGCGCACTTCAGTGAGGCCGTTCAAGAAAGCTTCGTCGAGAAACTTGTCCGTTAGATCGACGGCTTCGTCGGTTTTTTTGCCGATCAATTTCAGTTC
>DASWQK010000210.1:0-13072 GCA_036403735.1 Pyrinomonadaceae bacterium | reverse complement strand
ACGGACGTTTGCAACCGCAGTGGGGCGCGAACCGCAACGGCATCCGGCCTTATATTCAGGTACACATGCCAACGTTCAATTTCTCGCCCAATGAATTGCGCATGTTGGTGCGTTTCTTCATGGCGGTCTCATCGCAGAACGATCCATATATTAAGGAGCCGATGGTTCCTTTGACCGAGTCCGAGAAGTCGATCGCGCGCAACATTTTCGTTTCCGGCACGCCTTGCTTGAAATGTCACATCACCGGTGAGCCGACGCACGATGCGAAAGCAATTGCGCCGAACTTCCTGCTGGCCTCACAGCGTTTGAAGCCTGATTGGACCTTCCGTTGGTTGCTTGATCCCGCGCAGATTGCGCCAGGCACAGCGATGCCGAGCAGCCTGTTCAAGAAGGACCAGGATCATTGGGTGGTCAACCTGCCGAATCCGCCTTCGGATGTGGCCAACTATCATGACGATCATGCACGGTTACTGGTCAGGTACATGTTCATGATGACGCCGGATGAGCAGCGGAAACTTTTATCTGCTTCCCCCGCGCCGCCGAAGGCGCCCACGGCCGCGCCGGCGGCCCAGAAGACCGGTCGTAATAACAAAAAATCGAACAGCAGGGAACAGTTAAGCCGTAATCGAAGGGCCAGTGTTCGCGATCGTTTGAGTAATCATCGATCGCGTCGCAATCATCATTTCGTTAAAAGTTAATTAAGCGTCATAGCTACCTGTTGCCACGGCAATAAGGTATGCTTGATTTCAAATTCAGAAGGTATTTTAAGTTTGGAGGACTCAATAGATGTTGAGTAGAAAAGCAGGATTGTGGCTGGGGTTGATTATCGCGATCAGTCTACTGTCGCTGGCATCATCATGTAAGCCGAGTGTGGACGAAGGGCCAGATACCGAAACGGGCAAGACCTACAAAGCCACTGGTAAGGAAGGTACGATCTCCGGAGTGGTCGCGTTCAATGGCGCGGCGCCCGAAGCCAAGAAGATCGATACGTCCGCGGACGCGGCTTGCACTTCAAAGAGCCCGAACCTGACGACGGAAGATTTGATCGTCAAAGATGGCAAGCTGGCGAACGCTTACGTCTATATTAAAGACGGCACCTTGGCTGACGGCACAAAGGTGGGCGACTATTCGACCTGGCCGAATATGCCGACAGCGGCGACGCTCGATCAAAATGGCTGTCATTACCAGCCGCATGTGCTCGGAGTTGTGGTTAACGAATCGATCACGATCAAGAATAGCGATCCGACGACGCACAACATTCACTTCACGCCAAAGAGCAATCCCGATTGGAACCAGTCGCAGCCAAACGGCGCCGCGCCTTTGACCCATAAACTGGCCCGCGCTGAAGTACTCGTTCCGGTGAAGTGCAACCAGCATCCATGGATGAAGTCTTACGTCGCCGTGTCGAAGCACCCGTTCTTTGCGATCAGTGCTGCGGACGGCAGCTACACGATCAGCGGCGTGCCGCCAGGCAAGTACACCGTGGTAGCGTGGCATGAAGGCGGAGCCAACGGCACCGAACAGAAGATGGAAGTGACCGTTGCGGCCAGCGGCGCAGGCAAAGCGGACTTTGCATTCGGCGCGGCTGCCATGGGCCAACCAAGTTCGTGGCCGGTTATCGAAGCGATCGAATTTCCGACGCTGCATAATCACTGAGAACATTGCCAAAGGTCTTTGGCCTTTGGTTTTAGGTCTTAGGTCTTGGATGGCTCACGACGCTGAGTAATTCTTCCAAAGACCAAAGATCAAAGGCCGAAGACCAACTCCAAATCGGCAATTGGAAATTGGCAATTGAAAATGTCCAAGGGTGTTCATCGCTTCGCCGTTTTTGTGGCGTGCGCGACGTTCTTTCTCATCATTGCCGGCGCCAATGTGACTAGTCATGATGCCGGGCTAGCGACCTCTGATTGGCCGCTTTCGAACGGTCAGGTGTTTCCCAAAATGGTCGGCAATCTGTTTTGGGAACACGGTCACCGGATGGTGGCGACGGCCGTTGGGCTGCTGACGATCGCTCTGGCGATTTACATTCAGCTTCGCGAGCGTCGCGCCTGGGTCAAACGTTTGGGCTGGTCCGCTCTGGGTGCAGTTATCGCCCAGGGTCTCCTGGGTGGATTGACTGTCAAGCTGAATCTGCCGCTGGCGGTTTCGGCCGCGCATGCAACCCTGGCGCAGTTGTTCTTTCTCATGACGGTTAGCCTGGCGGTGTTTACATCCCCAGGTTGGTTGGACACTCAGAAGCTGACGATTGAACACGATCACGGCGCACCAATCCGGCTAATGTGTGTTGCCAGTTTGGCAGTAGTTCTCACGCAGCTGGTGTTGGGCGCGACGCTGCGACACTCGGCAACTTGGGACCAGGCCTTGCCGGTGCCGCTCTTAGTCGCTCACATTTGCGGAGCGGTGGTGGTGACGTTGGTTTTGGGCACGACCGTCGCGCTGGTCCTGTCGCGCTATCGAGGCCAAGCTTGGCTGGCAAAACCGGCGACGCTCGCCGCAGTTCTATTGGTTGTGCAGTTGGGGCTGGGTTTGGCGGCGTACATCACGCGCATGAGGTCACCGTACGATCCGCAGCCGCTTAACCCGATGATTGCGGTAACAGTGGCCCACGTTGCCTGCGGAGCGTTGGTATTTGCGGCGGCAATCGTGATGACGTTAAGAGTTTTCCGAAAGGTGCGCCCTGGCCGTAATGAATATGAATTAGCTCCCGCTTAATTTCCCTCTCCCACTGGGAGAGGGCCGGGGTGAGGGCATAGCTGGCGACGGCCAGAAACCGAGCCTCTTTCCGAGTCAGGATGATAAGAGAAGAAATCAGGATCCGGGGTGGGAAACGTTCTAAGCCCTCACCCCTTACCCTCTCCCAGTAGGAGAGGGAATCTAAATTTAATGAAGACTGCTGCGATATCGATCCATTCACCAACTTCCGCTGAGGCGGTTGCCCCGGCGACCGTGAAGGCCAGGGCGACAGCCTATCTTGAACTCACCAAGCCACGCATTACATTTTTGATTGCCTTAACTTCAGCCGCAGGGTTCTGTCTCGGATCGCGCGGCGCGGTGAACTATTTGCAGTTCGTTCACGCAATTATCGGAATCGCTTTGTTGTCGTCGGGCATCGCCACGCTTAATCAGTTCATGGAGCGCGATCTGGATGCCTTGATGCGCCGCACCGCAGAGCGACCGTTGCCGTCGGGGCGTCTGTTTCCTTTCGAAGCTTTGTGGTTCGGGGTGACGCTCACCTTAATGGCTGAGGCCTATCTCGCGCTGTTTGTGAATGTGCTGACGGCGCTGCTCGGACTTACAGTGATCGCGGGTTATCTATTCGTTTATACGCCGCTAAAAACCCGTACGTCGCTGTCTACTGCGCTCGGCGCATTTCCCGGTGCGATGCCGCCGCTGATGGGATGGACGGCAGCGCGCGGTGAGATTGATGTTGCGGCCTGGGTGCTGTTCGCGATCTTGTTTCTGTGGCAGTTTCCGCATTTCCTCGCAATCGCGTGGATGTACCGCGAAGACTATGGCCGTGCGGGAATTCGCATGTTGCCGGTCCTTGAGCCGGACGGGCGAGTTACCGGACAGCAGATTATTGCTTATTCATTGATGCTGCTTCCGGTGAGCCTGCTTCCGGCAGTGCTCGGCTTGTCAGGAAAAATTTATCTTGTCGCGGCCTTTGTGCTCGGCATTCTATTCGTGGTGAGCAGTGTGCGCGCCGCACTTTCCAAGTCGAACCAGCACGCGCGCCAACTGTTGCTGGCTTCAGTGCTTTACTTACCAATATTGTTCGGAGTGATGGTCCTGAACCGATAGGTCGCATGAGTCCCATAGGACTAATGGGACCAATAGGACGAATGCTTTTCGAAGGAGATGCTTAATGGGACGCCTTCTGGGAATAGTAATCTGGGCGATCACGATCGCCTCGGTCTGGATGTTCGTCAGCGGAAAATGGTGGTTTCCCGAAGCAATTTCGGAGCATGGCGGGCGCGTCGACAGCCAGTTCATGATTACGATCATCGTCGTGGGCGTGGCTTTCACTGCCGCGCAAGTTGGCCTGGGCTGGGTGGTGTTCAAGTTTCGCGATAATGCCGACGCCCAACGCGCGACCTATTCACATGGCAACAATCGTCTGGAAGTTGTCTGGACCGTCGTCACTGCAATCATCTTCATTAGTCTCGCGGTAATGGGCCAGAGAGTGTGGGCTTCGCTTAATCTTCATTCAGCGCCTCCTGGCTCCCTTCAGATTGAGGTAGTCGCCCAGCAATTCAGTTGGAACTTTCATTACGCGGGCACGGACAAGGTGTTCGGCCGCACCGATCCAAACCTGATCGACGACTCGGCTCTGAACTACGTCGGCCTTGATGACACCGATCCTAATGCCAAGGATGATTCCGTCGTTTCGACGCTCGTAATTCCAGCTAATCGTCCGGTCGAACTGATTCTCAGATCGAAAGACGTCACGCACAGTTTCTTTGTGCCGCAACTTCGCTTCAAGCAGGACCTGGTTCCGGGAATGAACATTCATGTTCACTTCACGGCCACCAAAGTCGGCAAGTACGAACTCGCCTGTGCGGAACTTTGCGGCATGAATCACTACAAGATGAAAGCCTACATGCTGGTTTTACCTGAGAATGAATTCAGCGAGCTGGCAGCGCTGCCGCAGGAGAAGTTTCAGGCGCGCAAGGACGAGTTGCTGAACAAGTACCAGCTTCCGAATTACTGAGTTAGAGATTTTTGCCCCTTCGTTTAAGGAGAACCTACGATGGCAGAAGCGACTCATGAAGAAGTGCATCGGCATCCAGCGCCGACCGGCTTCATTCGCAAATACATTTTCAGTATCGACCACAAAGTGATCGGCATTCAGTACATTCTGCTGGCGCTGAGTGCGGTGGTGGTCGGGATGGTCATGTCCGTGTTGATGCGCGTGAATCTGACCTGGCCCGGGACCCACATCCACATCATGGAAACGCTGTTTCCACAGGGAGCGCCGGGCGGTGTCATGACGCCTGAGTTTTATCTCTCGCTCGTCACGATGCACGGCACGATCATGGTGTTCTTCGTGTTGACCACTGCGCCTCAGGGAGGCTTCGGCAATTATTTTCTGCCTATCCAAATCGGCGCGGACGACATGGCGTTTCCCGTGCTGAACATGATGTCATTCTGGGTAACGTTCGTTGGGTTCTTAGTCATACTGCTGGCGATCTTCGCAGAAGGAAATGTCACTGTCGGCGGATGGATTTCGAAACTCGGCGAGTCGTTTGCCGGCGGAAGTGGAACAGTTGGACCAATCGGTGGGTGGACCGGCTATGCGCCTTTGAGCGCGCTCGGAAAAATCGCGGGACCAGGGCAGGGGGCGGGTGTAAATCTCTGGATCATAAGCATTGCGATCTTTTGCGTGGGGTCGCTGCTGGGCGCACTGAATTTTATTACCACGCTGCTCAACATGCGCACGCGCGGAATGTCGCTCATGCGCATGCCGCTTACCTGCTGGGCCTGGTTTACGACTGCGATTCTCGCCTTGCTGTCCTTTCCGGTGTTATTGGGAGGCGGAATCCTTTTGCTCCTCGATCGAATCGCGGGCACGAGCTTTTTCATTCCCGGCGGGCTCTATGTTAGCGGCAATCTGGTTCCGAACCACGCTGGCGGCTCACCCCTGCTTTGGCAACACTTGTTCTGGTTCTTTGGACACCCGGAAGTTTACATTGCGATCCTGCCGGGCATGGGGGCGACCTCGCACATCCTTTCAACGTTCGCCCGCAAACCGGTCTTCGGCTATCGCGCGATGGTGTTCGCGATTTTCGCAATTGGCGGACTGGGCTTCTTTGTCTGGGGCCATCACATGTTTATCAGCGGCATGAGTCCTTACTCGGCCGTCGCTTTTTCGATCCTCACGCTCTCGATCGGCGTGCCCTCTGCGATCAAAACTTTCAACTGGATCGGCACTTTGTGGGGAGCGAAGATTCGCTTTACCACGCCGATGCTTTTTGCGATTGGATTCGTTTCTTTGTTTGTCGCGGGCGGAATTACCGGACTCGTCCTGGGCCAGACGTCACTGGACTTTTTCTTTCATGATACTTATTTCGTAACTGCGCACTTCCATCTGGTGATGGGAGTCGCGTCGATTTTCGGCATGTTCGCGGCGACTTACTTCTGGTTTCCCAAGATGTTCGGCCGCATGATGAACGAGAGCATCGGTAAGCTTCACTTCTGGATCACTTTCATCGGCGTGTACGCGATCTTTGTTCCGTTTCACGCGATGGGATTGTTGGGCATGCCGCGGCGCTATGCTCGTTTCGACGAATATGAATTTCTGAAGAACTCAAAGGGCCTGGTCATGTTTGTAACTGTGGCCGCGATAATTACCGTGGTGGCCCAGGTGCTTTTCTACTTCAATTTCTTCTGGAGCATGTTCAAAGGCAAGATAGCCGGCGACAATCCGTGGGAAGCGACGACCCTGGAATGGTCAATTCCGTCGCCGCCGCCGCACGACAACTTTGCCGGAATCGTGCCGACGGTCTACCGCGGCTCGTACGAATTTTCGGTGCCCGGCGCGCCAAATGATTTCATAATGCAGGCCGACGGCGAGGGAATAGCCGCGGACATATCAGGAGCAGGCGGAAATGGCGGCAACGGCCACCGGCACTAATCAGGTTGTTCCGGTCGGCGTTGGCGGTGGCCCACGTCCGAAGAACGGAAACGGCTTTCATGGAAACGGCGGCGGTCGCGGTGGCGACGACGTGTCGTTTCGTTTCTCGCCCGCGCGATACCGCATCGGTGTCTGGATGGCGATTGGCAGCATCCTGATGCTGTTTGTCGCATTGACGAGTGCGTACATCGTCCGGTCGGCATCCGCCAACGACTGGCATCCGATTGTGATGCCAAAGGTGCTGTGGCTTAGCACTACGCTAATCATCATTAGCAGCATCACGATCGAGCGCGCTCGCCGTTCTTTGAAACGAAATAACCAGGCGGCGTACGGAAGATGGCTGATAAGTACAGTCGCCCTGGGGATCGGCTTCGTCGCTTCGCAGTTAGTTGCGTGGCGGCAACTCGTCCGGCAGGGAGTCTATATGGCCGCTAATCCGTACAACTCTTTCTTCTATTTATTCACGGCCGCGCATGGCGTGCATCTGCTGGGCGGTCTCTGTGCTTTGACTTATTTGCTCGTGCGCACGCGCAAAGCCCGCAACACCATCGATGGTGAATTGCGACGCGTGGGCGCGGCCGATGCGGTGACGATCTACTGGCACTTCATGGACGTACTTTGGATTGGGCTTTTCTCGTTGTTGCTGTTTTGGAAATGAGCTATTTGGACCGTTTAGCAGCGGGCTACCGCCCGCTGTCGGGCAGTAGCCCGACTCTAAACATTTATCGGAGGTAACTCGTGGCAACTGAAGCACAAGCTCTGGCTGGCGATTGGGGCGGCGGCGTCCACCCTTATCGCGTCGGTCACCGGAAGTTGGGCATGTGGCTCTTTATCATGTCTGACTCGCTGACCTTCTCGGCGTTGTTAATGGGTTATGCGTACCTGCGCGCCTCGAATGTCTGGCCGACGCCCTTCAAATTTTATCCCAGCATCGTCTTTTCATCGGTCATGACCCTGGTGCTGTTATCGTCCAGCTTGACGATGGTGATGGCTGTTTCGGCGTCAGCGCATGGCAAGAAATCAGCGGCGCGGAAATGGATCATTGGTACGGCGTTGTTGGGGGCGACCTTTATCATCCTGCACTCAATCGAATGGAGCCATCTGATCAGTGAAGGCTTGCGGCCGTTTCAATTGCCGGCGGAATGGACCGAGAAGTGGCCGGGGTCGACGCCACTGTTTGGCGCAACGTTCTTTGGCATCACCGGCATGCACATGTTTCACGTCTTCACGGGTTGCATTTATCTTTTTGTGGTCGCCGCCCGAGTTAACAAGCTGAAGCATGAAGACATCGAGATCAGCGGCCTTTACTGGCACTTCGTCGATCTGGTGTGGATGTTCGTGTTTCCGATGATTTACCTGCTGTCGATTTATCCGAAGAAGTGAGTTCGGTATCCCTCTCTCTTTGGGAGAGGGAACAAGGGAGAGGGTTTAGCGCGCGACAAGCCCTCACCCCGGCCCACTCCCAAAGGGAAAGGGGAAAGCAGCACTCGACCGTTTGGAGAATCAGAGATGAGCGCACACGCCGATACACAGGAGCATTTCGCGGGCAGCAACAAGCTGTTCATTTCGATCTGGTTTTGGTTGCTACTGCTCACCGGCTTTGAGGTGTTTCTCGGATATGTTCAGCTTCCGGTAATCTACATGCTCGTGATTCTGATGGGCGCATCGATTGTCAAAGCCGCGTTGATCGTCGCTTATTTTATGCACTTGCGCTTTGAACGTTTGAACCTGATTCTGACGATTGTTCCGGCGCTCGTGATTTGCATTTGTCTTTTACTGGTTTTCTTTCCCGACAGTTTTCGCTCAAAGCAGTTGCGGTACAGCGGGCCGCCACCTGCTCCGGAAAGTCGTTGACGCAGAAGTGACTCGAGCCCTTAATCACTATGGCCGAACTTGAGATGACTGAAACAACGGAACCAACAGAGAAACGCGAACAGTCGCTCCTGAATTTAGTCTGTTACATTGGAGCGGCGCTGTTCCTGGCGCTCGTTGCCTACAATTTATTTGCCGCCGGCAGCGTCATCAGCACGGACGGATTGTTCTTTACGGTCGTCCCGTTATTCCTGGCGCTGTGCTTTCTGGTCGTTCCCGGCATGGATATGCTGGCCAAGCGAAAGGCAGCGAAGGCTGCAGAGGCTTCAGGCGAGACGGCGGGAACCGCGCATGTGGAATCAGCGCATGCTGCGCCGGTGGAAGAAGTTCACTTCGCCGGCAGCTACCGGCTTTTCCTTTCTGTCTGGTTTTGGTTGTTGCTACTGACGGGTTTTGAAGTATTTCTCGGCTATGTTCAGTTGCCCGTGGTTTACATGCTGGTGATCCTTATGGGCGCGTCGCTCATCAAAGCGGCCCTGATCGTCGCCTATTTCATGCACCTGCGATTTGAGCGAATCAATTTGATTCTGACCATCGTGCCGGCAGTGGTGATCTGCATTTGCCTGCTGTTGGTTTTCTTCCCTGACAGTTTTCGCTCGAAGAACTTGCGATATTCAGGGCCACCACCGGCAGTGGAAGGCTCCAAGTAGGTTCCGGTTTTCGTCCCGGAGCGGATGATCTGAGAGTAGCCCAGCGCTCTAGCGCTGGGAGTCATAAGAAAAAAATTTCGTGAGCCCGCTTTAGCGGGCGAAAGAGCTGTTAATCTAATGAATGGGCGCCGCATTGTTTTAATCGCATTTGTCGCGGCTACTTTGTGTTTGCTTGCGCCTGACGCTGCTTCAGCTCAATGCGTGATGTGCCGTGCGTCTCTGGGCGCGAACAGTACATTCATGAGGAATTTCAACATCGGAGTGCTGGTTCTACTCGTGCCGCCCGTGTCGATTTTCTGCACGATATTCGTTATCGCTTTCCGCCATCGCAAATCGGGATAGCTGGGAGCGCGGACATCTTGTTCGCATAGCGAGCAACACTCGCTCCACGTTTCGTGAATCAAGGATCAACTAACTTTGGAAGACCTGGCAATACAACTTAGGATCGACATCGACCGGCGCACCACGCGCGGCCGCGCCTGTCCGCGCTGCGGCGGCAAGATCATTCCGTCCATTCGCGCCGTCTATCAAAGCGCGGGCGATCCGAGTGCAGTCTTTCCGGCGTGGCAATGCGAACGCTGTGGTTATGAAGAACTGAACGCCCAGCCAGTCAAACCTGCCGCCAAACATGCGCCCGCGGCCGAGAACAAAGCGGCAGCGGCACAGAACAAACCATCGGGAGTTGTCGCTGCCGGCGCCGCAAGTTCCCCTGCAGCCGTCGCGCAAAAGCCGTCCGCCATTCGCGCCGTGCCGGCACTGAAGGATCGAAAGGGCCGCGCCCTGCCACCGGATGTCAATCGCATGGTAGACGAGATGACGCGAACAGATAGACCAGAAGGCACTAAGCAGTAGGTCAGCGTTAGTGATCAGGAACGAGCCTCGGCCGTAATCATCAACATATCTTTTCGAGCTAATCCCTTAACCCTAACCCCTGAGTCCTATTTTGTTATGACTGATTTCTACTCAATTCTTCCGCATCTCAACGCAACACTGAACGCCTCAAGTTTTCTCCTGCTCTCGAGCGGCTATTACTTCATTCGCCGGGGCCGCGTGCTCGCGCATCGTCGTTGCCAGCTATCAGCGCTCACTGCTTCGATCGTGTTTCTGATTTCCTACATCGTCTATCACGCGCATCACGGCGCGACGCGCTTTGCAGGACAGGGAATTGCTCGACCAGTCTATTTCACGATACTCACGACGCACACGATACTGGCGGCGGTCATCGTGCCGTTGGTAATCATCACCGTGAGGCGAGCACTGCGCGGCGATTTCCTGCGACATCGCGCTATTGCGCGCTGGACCTTGCCGATGTGGATGTATGTTTCCATCACCGGCGTGATCGTTTACCTGATGCTTTATCATCTGTATCCGTCCCATTGATTTGGAGTGCGCCGGCAGAGCGAAGCGGCGACGGCGCTTTGGATTTTGGAGTGCGGCGGCGGCGGGGTCCCCGCGCGAGCATCTCGCGTGGGGTGCCTAGACGCCGCTTTCCCTCTGTCGTTTCGTTTGTGCTTCCTCTGTGTCCTCTGTGGTTAAATGTTCAGGTGGAAAATGAATTCATAAATCCTAACGGTGGAACCGGCGAAGTTATCGCCGCGCAGAAAACGCGGCGCCCGTCTAACATCTGGCTGATAATCGTCGCCAGCCTTTTCATCATCGTTCCGTTTCTCACCTGGTACCTGACCTGGTTCGGCCGCGGCTTGTCGGATGACGACATCGCGAAGTATCTCGTCGACGAAAATAACCCCCGCCACATGCAGCATGCGCTG
The DNA here is from genome assembly GCA_036403735.1 of Pyrinomonadaceae bacterium. Classification (GTDB taxonomy): domain Bacteria; phylum Acidobacteriota; class Blastocatellia; order Pyrinomonadales; family Pyrinomonadaceae; genus UBA11740. Next base: position 2,147 of record DASWQK010000210.1, on the reverse strand, counting down.
TTACAAGTCGAAGAGAGAATGGAGCGCGAAAATGGAAGCGCGACCAGGTTCTATCCTCAGATCGTCGCGGCTTCGAAGAGTTCGGTTCCTGAAGTTCGTAAAACGGCCGCCTGGGTAATGGGCCAGGACAACAAATCCGAAGACTTTCATCGGGCGCTGGTCGATCTGCTGAAAGACACCGAGCCGCTGGTCCGACGCAATGCTGCTTTGCAGTTAGTCTCTTTCGGTGACGCCTCGGGTCGGCCTGAACTGCGCGCGATGCTGCAGCCGTTCGAAGCAAAGTGCCCGATAGCCGGCACGATCATGAGCCTGCTGCCGGTCGGCTCGAGCATCCGCGGCGGCGCCATGCTCGCGCGTTTACGCGACACTTCAAACAACCTCTATGAATTCCGCTCACCAGTCGACGGAAAGATCACCACAGTCCTATCAGGAGCAAACGCCTCGCCCTTACTTAAAGAAGGTGACCAGATTACCGCGAACCAAACCATCGCCTGGCTGAACCCAGATCGCACCACGATGCTTGACGCCCTGCGCGCGCTTGCGTACGTCGGGACGAAAGACGATCTGCCTCTCGTTGAATCGTCAGTACAGATTGACGCGAGTGGTGAGACGGCGAGTCAAGCGGCTCAAACCGCGAAAGCGATTCGCGCACAGTTGAACTAATGAGTTGTGTTCGTATCATTTGAGTAAATCCTGCCGACAGACTCTTGACTCACATGCTCGACTTCTGTATGTTCCGCCGTAATCGTTGATAACCAGTTCGTTTATTTCTTTGTTCCTCTTAATTCGTATTCCTCGCGACATAACAAGAAGCAAGTGATGATATGACTTGGGATTCCCTCAAGCAGTTTGTGACTTGGACCAGCGCGACCGTCGCGTTACTGGGTGGGATAATGGCCTTATTCAAAGAAACCAGAAGGTTTCTGAAATGGATTTGGCTACAACTGAAACCCGCGATCAAGATTGTTCTAGCGACGGCAAGTCTCATCTTACCGAATGCCCTTATCGTCGGACTGCTAATGAACCGATTTGCAATTTATTATTACGAAGCGGGAAGTTTGGATCTTATTGTTACAAACTCGATGGTGTTTCTTAGTTTGGTGGGGGCGCAGGCGTGCCTCGTTTCACTTTACTCATTCTTTTGGGGCATTTTCGCTTACCCGAGAATTCGCAAATGGCTTAGGTCACCCAGCAGGAACGCTCACGCTGAGGCGGACGTCCGCATTGTTAAGCCAAAAACAGAGGAGGACCCTAAATGAAAAGTCTTGCTATTGCGGTCGTTGTCTTGACGTTGTCGATTGGATGCACGGCTCCCAAACCAATGGTTAAGATTACTGAACCAGCAGAGGGAGGATCAGTCGAACCCACCCAGATGGTAAGGGGTACAAGTCGGGCAGTGCCCGCCGGGCAGACGATTTGGGTTGCGGTGTTTGTACAAAAGGTTGGTCGTTACTATCCTCAGAACCAGGCTGCCGACGTTCAGCCTAACGGTGGCTGGTCTTCGCTAACCTATATTGGGATCCCATCGGATGTTGGTTTGAAATTTGATCTCATAGCTGTCTTAGCCGACAGGGAAGGACAGGCCGCCTTCAACAAGTACCTGGTTGACGCAAGGAATAAGAATGACTACCCAGGACTGGAACAACTTCCACAGGGAGTTACGGTCTACGATCGTATTTCGGTAACCAGGAAATGAACGGTTGGTCTCTTCCCCAAGTCATCTCCCGCAGCGGTTACTAATCTCAATTGGCCTCTCAACAATAGGATTCGCACTGGGAGGTTGATATTTCCATTTATTCTCATTGGATCTCGTTCAATCGCCGCTAGCGTTTCACTCGATCGGGTCGTAACTTTATTAATCGGCACTTCAATTAGACTACCCGAGTCTGAAACATAAACAACCAAGTCTACGTTCCTGTTAGTTACCGGCGGAGTCTAATTAATTATACCTGCATTCCATTCAGATCCGGCTCAGCCTGAATCAATTCAGATTACACGGCAATAGTTCGACGCATAGCCCACTCAATTCCAACTGCATTTCAATCACTTCTAAACACACTTCAATCTATTCCAAGTGCAGTTCAATCAATTTCGCTTGCAATATTCATTGCCAAAAGTCTTTTTGTGTCTATGACTTATGCAGGGGT
>DASWQK010000209.1:0-4518 GCA_036403735.1 Pyrinomonadaceae bacterium | reverse complement strand
CTTCACCCGCCGCATCTCCGGCAACAGCACCGGCCCAAGAAGGTGCAGCCAATTCAGGCGCGACCGGGAACACGACAACGCCTGCCGCGACAACGCCTGCTGCCACGCCGTCTGGCGGCGCGAACACTGGAACGCCAACCGCGCCTGTCAAATAGTTTTGAGTAGCTGTTGATGGCCGAACTGGCAACAATTCAAAAGCCGAAGTGGCGGAACTGGTAGACGCGCACGTTTGAGGGGCGTGTGAGGTAACTCGTGGGGGTTCGAGTCCCCCCTTCGGCACCAACAATTTCTAAACGCCTCAAGCGCAAACGCGTTCCAACTCCTGCCCCAGGACCATTCTTCGCATTAGCTTACGATAAACAGCATTGAGTGGCCGTTATGTAACCGTCAGACGGTATATGGCAGCCGCGGAAGTACTTCGGTCAGCTGACTAAGCACACCCGCAGCCCACGGCTTTTCGCGCAAGTTGTTCCGGACTGGGTCGTTCATTTACCGGAATCGACGGCAACTTAAGAGCGTCGTCATTAGTTCCAGGGGCGAACGTCACCATCAGTGAGTAAGACTGGCTGAAAAAGGGGATAGATTAAGCGCGTCTCGTCCGTTCGCCCGAAGAACTCATAACTGAGCGCGGCCCGAAAACGATTGAACACAACTATGAAAACCATCTCGACACTGCGCACAATATTCTCGTTCGCGTTGACCCTTGCTGCATTCGCTTTGCTGGCGCTGCTGCTCCACGTCTCAAATTTCAGAACCCCGATCGTGTCGGCCCAGCAAGCGGACTATTCACAACTCAGAGCCGAGGCTGAGCAAGCGTACGCTTCCGGCTCGTGCGCTCGCGCCCACGACATTTACTCCAAAGTGAAGAAGCCCGGATTGCCGCCGGCAGAAGCCCGCTGGGTAGAATTCCGTCTGGCCGACACTCTCTGGCGCGCGCAAGCCGGAACCGAGACCTCTGACAATACAAAATTTGAGCAGGCCCAAAAGCAGCTCGAGGAATTGATCCGGACCAACGACAAGGAAGACGGACGAGATATGGTGTGGGCCGAATCGCACGAGTCACTTGCCGATCTGTTTTGGACGCGCCGAAATCAGATGAACTGGGGCGCCGCCTGGCCGCATTACCAGCAGGCGCTGGACTGGTGGGCGGGTCAGTCCGACATCGAACGGGCGCGCGCGCGATATCTTAAAATCGTCTTTAAAGCCGCTGAGCCACAGCAGGCGAACGAATACTATTTCTACACCTATTACGGCAACTATCTTCCCCTCGACATGCTCGAGAACGCTCTTAAGATCAGCGCGAACGAGAACGAACGGACGCACTTGCATTTTCTCATCGCGATGACGATGCGAGCCAACGGCGGTGACTGGGAAACCCGCGAACGCGTGCCCGACGAATTTGAAGCGGCACTTAAGGGCGGCAAAAAAACCGATTGGTATGATGACGCGCTTTACTACTTTGCCGAATGGATGGCCAACAACGGAGCGGCCAGACAAATTGCGCTGGGCCAGTGGCAACAGGAACCTGACTATGTCAAAGCAATCGAGCTCTATCGCCGTCTGACCAGAGAATTCACCAAGGGCGAAACCCGGTATTACGATCAGGCCCTCCAGCAAATCAAGAACATCACTGACCCGAGCCTGAGCGTCGGGGTGTCGAATATCTTTCTGCCTGATTCGGAACTTCAGTATGCCTTTAGTGCGCGTAATCTCAGACGGGTGGATCTTGCGATATACAAGGTCGACCTCACTCGCGATGTGCGCTTTACAAGAATCGCCGGCGAAGACGAAGGCGAAGGTGAAGGCGACAACAACTGGATTCAGAAGATCCAGATAGCCGGACGTGCGCCGGTGAAAGCGTGGACTAAGGATCTGAAAGACAGCGGGGACCATAAACCCGTCAGCGAACAGTTGCGCATTGAGGGCAAGCTGCCGGTGGGCGCTTACCTGCTCGAGGCCCGCAGCGGCTCGTTACAGTCACGCGACGTCGTCCTGATTTCCGACGTATCGATCGTCCTTAAGTCATCGGCGAAGCAGGCGCTCGTCTATTTTTGTAATGCCCAGACCGGCTCGCCAATCGCCAATGCCCAGGTAGCACTCTGGGAAAGTTACTACGTCAATGAGAAGTGGCACTGGCGCAAACAGCTCCAGACGACCAACAAGGATGGCCTGGCGTCGTTCGCCATGAAGAACACCAGCAACTCGCACAATCTTTTCGCGGCGGCAGTTAGTGGAGAGCGACAGGCCTTTTCAAATGGCTATGCAAACAGCTATGACCGCGCTGACCAGGCGTGGCGGATTTATGCCTTCACCGATCGTCCGGCTTACCGGTCCACAGAAACGGTCCAATGGAAATTCATCGCGCGCCGGGTTGCGGGCGGCGTCTATTCAACGCCGGCCAACCAGGTCGTCGAATATCAGATTAATAACCCGCAGGGCGCGAAAGTGAGTGAAGGCAAAGTGACCCTTAACGCGTTCGGCACCGCCTGGAGTTCTTTGGAGCTGACTGCCGAGTTGCCGCTCGGCGAATATCAGGTGCAGTTCTGGGATCAGGGTCGAGCCAACAGCATCGGCGATGCGAAACTTTTTCGCCTGGAGGAGTACAAACTGCCCGAATTCAAAGTGGCGGTTAAGACTCCCGAAGAAAACGGCCGCAAGAAATCTTTTCGTCTGGGCGAGAAAGTAGAAGTCAACATTCAGGCCGACTACTATTTTGGCGGACCTGTTAGTAACGCTTCAGTGGAAGTTGTCGTCTATCAGAATCCCTTCTATCACTACTGGTATCCGCACCATGATTACTCCTGGTATTACGACGATATTGAGCAGCAGGGCCGTTACTACTACGGCGGCCAGGGACAAACCATCAAACGCGAAACCATCAAGACTGACGCCACGGGCAAGGCCACAATTACTTTCGATACGCCGCGCGAGAACTACAACCAGGATTTCCAATATCGGGTCGAGGCGCGCGTCACAGATTCGTCGAGGCGCGAGATCATCGCCAGCGATACAGTCCGCGTTACCCGACAGCGTTACTATGTCTACCCGCGCCCGGAGCGCAACATCTACCGGCCCAAAGACAAGGTCACGGTGGACATTAAAGCTTTGGACGCAAATGAGCAGCCCGTTGTCACTGAAGGAACGGTTAAAGTCACCCGCGATTATTGGTACGAAATCTGGCTCGACCCAACTGGCCGCGAAGTCAAAGGTGAAGAGCTACGCATCCTGCGTGAAAAACCCTTTCCCCCATCTCCGGCCAAAGGCCAGAAGGAGTGGCAGCTCAAGTTTCGTGGCTATCAACATGACGACATTCTCACTCAGACGCTTAAGACTGATACCGACGGATCGGCCCAACTGAATTTCATTCCGGAGCGCGACGGCTACTATCGCATCGCCTGGGAAAGCAGTCAGGGTATGGCGAAACGCGGACGCTTCCTGGCGCCGGTCACCGCTGAGACAACTGTCTTCGTCGCCACCAACTCCACAACTGAACTTGGTTATCGACCCGGCGGTGTAGAAATCGTCGTCGATAAAGACACCTTCCGCGCCGGCCAGACGGCGCCGGTGATGATCTCGGCGCCAACTAACGATCGGTATGTCCTGTTCAGCGTCGAGGGCGAGGATCTGTACAGCTATCAACTGGTCCACGTCACCGGGACAGCGAAGCTGATCGAGCTGCCGATTGAGGAGAAGCACGTCCCGAACATCTTTCTCAGCGCCGCAATGGTAAGCGACACGCAGATGTTCGTCGATACCAAGCAAGTCATCGTGCCGCCCGTGCAGCAGTTCCTATCAGTAGACGTCAAAGCCGACCGCGAACAATACCAACCGCGCGAGGAAGGTTCGTTCTCGATCACGACTCGAGATGCTAACGGCAAGGCGGTCGCGGCGGAGATCGCTCTGGGCCTGATCGACGAATCGGTGAAATATATTCAGCAGGATTACGCGGGTGACCCGCGCCAGTTCTATTACGGCACCAAACGGGCCCAAACGATTCAAACGCAGAGTTCGTTCAATCAAAAGTCATATGCGTCGTTGGTAGAAGTTGCCAAGGGCCAGTTAAGAGACCGCAAAAACCTCGACCGGGAAGATGATGAACGCCGGCAGGCCGGTGCGGGAGGAGATAAGTTCAAGGACGAGCGCAGCGGGTATCGGGGCGAATATGGCGAGAACAAGTCCGCGGACGCGCTCGCTGTGTCAGAAACATCGATTGATGGCGCGGTGGGCGGCGCTAAGCCAGTTGCGGCTCCGGCCCGGCCAAGTGGGACTCTTCGTAACGCCAAAGAGGCGCCAGAGCAAGAGGCAGGAAAGGAACCCGCGGTCCAGGTGCGCAGCGATTTTCGCTCGACCATTTTCTGGCAGCCGGACATCCGGACCGATGAGAACGGCAACGCAACGGTGAAGGTGAAGTATCCTGACTCGTTAACGACCTGGTCGGCGACAGCCCGGGTAGTTACTGCCGCAAATCAGTTCGGCATCGGCGACACCTCAACGCGAACCAAACAACCGCTCATCGTT